>NZ_JBIAPW010000025.1:0-122850 GCF_042888505.1 Streptomyces sp. NPDC002870 | reverse complement strand
ACCGGCACCTGCACCACCTGCCACCGCCCCCTGCCCAGAACATCCACCACCAGCCAGAACCCAAGAGCCAGAGCAACCTAACGGAGTCCTACTAGACGAGCACGTTCGAACCCCGAGCGCGCGTCAAGCCGCCCGGCTGTCCTGCCCTCTGTCCTCGGGCCGGCCGGTCCGAAGCCGGGCGACCAGACGGAAGAAGGTGGCTTCGTTCCCGGCCAGACCGATGGCGCGCAACGCCTCGTCGGCCTCGGTGATCGGGACGGTCAGCAGCGGAAGCGCGAGCGGAGCCTGTCGCGCGTCGGCGAGGACAGCCCGGGTGGTCTCCAGCAGCCGTACGTACGCCTGTGCCGCGGCGAGCTCATGATCGGTCATCTCGGTTGCCTCCTTTGGAAGGTGTCGGACCGTCAAGCATCTCGCGTGGCACTGACAACGGCCGCAGCGCGCCCGGCGGCGGCCGCTGCCGGGTCCGCCGGAGAGGCCGGGCCGGGCTCAGGAAGCCGGCCTGTTCCAGGTGTGTCCTACTCGGTGTCGGGCCCCTGAGCGCGCACCTCCTGGACATGCTGGAGGGAGTCACGCAGGTCGCTCAGCCAAGTGTCCGCATTGCGCTGCACCAAGCGGACGCACCAGGCCAGTGCTTCGCTGCGGCTTCGGGCGACGCCGCCGGCGATCAGGGTGTCCAGCACCTGGCGCTCGGGCTGGCGAAGCCGCGTCATCACCGGCGCGGAGACGGTGGTGTACATGGCTCGCTTGTCACCGCACTCCACGCCCCACGAGACCTTGCGCCTGAACCGCCGCTCGGCCTCGCGCGCCACCTCGATGCGCTCTTCGCGGGTACGTTCCCGGAACTCCGATATGCGGCCCTCCCGGGACGCGTCGCGTTCCGCCTCGGTCGCCTCGGCGTCGAGGTCAGGCTCCGGGATGCGGCCGATGACGGTGATCTCCTCACGGTCCACGGTCACGTCCAGGAGCTCACTGAAGAGTCCTTCAGGTATCCGCCCGGCGAACCAGCCGCGCAGCACCTGTTCCTGCTCGGTTGTAATCATGTAATCCAGATTAGGCAGCCTCGACTACGGACGGAAGAGTGTCCGCCCACGGCGTAGCGCGCCGTGACCCGGCGGATTGGCGCCCAGATCCGCCCCCAGGTAGCCGCTCCCGATCAGCCCGCGCCAGGACCGGTCCAGTCGGCCGCCACATGTGCGATGCGTACGCGCTGAGGATGGTCGCCCACCGCCACGGACGCGACCTTCTTGCCGGTGGCGAAGTCGATGGCGGTGACGCGGTCCGCGCCGCTCTCCGAGATGACGCAGGATCTGCCGTCGCCGCTCACGGTCGCCCAGTACGGCTTCGAGGCCGTCACCAGCGGCCCCTCCTGGAGCGTTGCCCGGTCGACGATCGTCGCGTAGTCGTCCATCGTCCCGGCGATGCACAGCTTGTCGCCCGCCGGGTTCACCGACATTCCGTGGTGGCGGGAGTCGTTGACCCAGGTGGTGCGGTCCTCGCTGGTCGCGGGGTTCTTCGGCAGCGTCTTCACCCGGGCGATCCGGTCGGAGGTGACGTCGTACTCGACGACGCCGTTGAAGAAGGAGACCTGGAAGTACAGCTTCGACTCGTCCGGCGTGAAGGCGACGGGCCGGACGGCGTCGGACAGGTCCTTGCGGCCGAAGGCGTCGAGGCGCCCGCGCATGTCGATGACCTTGACCTCTTTGAAGGTGGCGGCGTCGACGACGGTGATGCGGCGGTCGCCCTTCGTCCAGTCCCACGCGGGGTCGTCCAGCGCGGTGTTGACCTCGCCGATCGACATGTTCCAGAGGTACTTGCCGCCGTTGGTGAAAACATTCTCGTGGGGTTTGTCCCCGGTCTTGAACGACCCGACCTGCTTGCCGGTGCGGATGTCGAGCACATGCACGGTGTTGGACGTCGAGGCCGAGACGGCCACGCGCGTGCCGTCGGGGGAGACCGCCATATGGTCGGAGCGGTAACCGGACACGGGGAAGCGCCAGTTGATCCGGCCCGTGGTGAGGTCGATCGACACGACGTCGGCGAAGCTCGGACGGGACACGACCATGGCCGATCCGTCGGGCGTGGAGTACATGTCGTCGACGAACTGATCGTGTCCCTCGCCGGGGCCGTTGCGGATGCCGAGGAAGTAGATGAGCTTGACCGGGTTGAGGTAGATCTCAGTGAGCCGTTGGTCCTTGTCGGGAATGACGTTGATGCGGCCGATCCTGGAGAAGTCGCCCTTGGACGCGATGACGTCGGCGGTGCCGTCCCAGTTGTTGCCCACGAACATCACCTCCTTGAGGCCGGAGGCGCCGTCAGGTGGGGCTGCCGCCGTGGCGGAACCCGTGCCCACCATGGTGAACGCTGCGGCGAGAGCGCTGAGTACGCGCAGGGACGCGCGGCGCTGGGGAACACGCACGGACACGATCTGCCGTGAACGCCGGCTTGTGGGCAAGGACATCGTCGTCCCTTCCGTGGGGGAGTCGGGTGCGGCTTGTGCGAAGAGCGGTGCCAGCAGCCCAGTCTGAAAACGCGTGCGTTCAGACTGGGGCTACTGGAAAGTAGCCAGACGCGGGACACTCCACAAGACTCACGACACGAGAAAATGCCAGGACCGACGAGTGAGGGAGGGCCAGTGGCGGGCAGGCTCAGACAACCCACCGGCCGCTACGCGGGCAGGTCCGCAGAGGAGCGGCAGGCCGACCGGCGTCAGCGGTTCCTCGACGCCGGGCTGCAGCTTTTCGGCGACAGCCCCGGCTACCGCGCCACGACCGTGGCGGCGCTGAGCGAGGCCGCGGGGCTGTCCACCCGCCAGTTCTACGAGGAGTTCCGCACCCTCGAAGACGTACTGGCCGCGCTGCACCTGCAGGTCAACGACTGGGCGGAGGAAGCCGCCCTGACAGCGCTCGCAGGTGCCGACGGTCTGCCGATCGCGGAACGCGCCACGGCTACCTTCCGTGCCTACGCCGCCAACGTCACCGGCGACCCGCGTCGTATCCGCATCACTTTCGTCGAGATCATCGGTGTCAGTCCGCGGCTGGAGGAGCAGCGCCTGGCCCGGCGCTCCCGATGGGTTGACCTCATATGCGCCGAGGCGGCAGCGGCGGTCGAGCGAGGTGAGGCGGCGCCTCGTGACTATCGCGTCGCCGCGGCGGCCTTCATCGGAAGCGTGAACGGTCTCCTGCACGACTGGAGGGCGGGCTGGGTGGACGCGACGCTCGATCAGGTTGTCGACGAGCTGGTGCAGTTGCTGCTGGGCATCCTGCGCCCGGTCGACCGGCGGCCGCCCGGCGCTTAGCCCCCGGGGCGTAGGTCGCCAGGCCAATAGCCGACCCCCGGGGCGTAGCTCGCCCTCAGGGCAACGGGGAGGCCTGTCCGGCGAGTTGCCTGCCCGCGCGATGGCGGAAGACGTGGCGGTACGTCTGCGGGGACACGGTCGTGATCCGCCGGAAGTGGTGCCGCAGATTGGCCGCCGTGCCGAAGCCCGTACGCCCGGCGATGAGTTCCACCGGCTCGTCGGTGGTCTCCAGCAACTCCTGTGCCAGCCGCACTCGTTGCTGGAGGAGCCACTGCAGCGGAGTGGTCCCCAGAGTGTCGCGGAACCGGCGGGCGAAGGTTCGCTCGCTCAGACGCGCCACGCGGGCCAGCTGCGGGACGGTGAGCGCCTCATGGAGGTTCTCACGGGCCCACCGCAGCACCGGCTCGAGACCGTCGTCCTCCTCCGGCCGCACCAGGGGCGTGACGTACTGAGTCTGGCCGCCCTCACGGTGTGGCGGCACGACCATACGGCGGGCCACCTCGTTGGCGACCGCGGAACCGTGGTCCCGGCGCACCAGGTGCAGGCACAGGTCGATGGCGGCTCCGCTGCCGGCCGAGGTGAGGATGTTGCCGTCCTCGGTGTAGAGCGCGGACGGCGTGAAGCCGACGTCCGGGAACCGGTGCGCGAAGTCGCCGCTGTTCATCCAGTGCGTCGTCGCCGGCCGGCCCGTCAGCAGCCCGGCGTGGGCGAGGACGTACGCGCCGCTGCACAGCGAGACGATCCGGCGGCCCATCTCGTGCGCCTTGCGCACCGCGTCGACAAGGGGCTGTGGCGGGGCGATCTGCACGGGGCGGGCGCACGCGGCCACGATGACCGTGTCCGCTTCGACCAGGGCGTCCATGCCGTACGGGGCGTCGACCGTCAGCCCGGACGTGCTCCGCACAGGTCCGGGCTCCGCGGCGCACATCCGCAGCTCGTACCAGGGCGCCACGATGTCGCTGCGGTCGAGGCCGAAGACCTCGCACGGGATGGCCAATTCGAAGCTGGGCGCCCCCTCCGTAACGGCGACGGCCACGACGTGTCGGCTCATGGCAGTAATTTATCGCATCATGGCAATTCTGCCGATGGTCCACAGTCGGCCAGGTCAGCCAGGGTGCAGCTATGAGCCATACGAACATCCGGCCCGCGAGTGGCCGGCTCAGCGCACCCCAGGGCGCGGCACTGTACATCGGCGCTGTGCTGGGGACCGGCGTGATCACCTTTCCCGCGCTCGCGGCCGAGGCCGCAGGCCCCGCGTCGCTGCTGGCCTGGCTCGGTCTCGTCATCCTTTCCGTGCCGCTCGCCGCGACCTTCGCCGCGCTCGGCGCCCGCTATCCGGACGCCGGAGGGGTGTCGACCTATGCGCGGCTGGCCTTCGGTGAACGGACCGCGGCGGTGGTCGGCTGGTGCTTCTACTGTGCGGTGCCGCCGGGTGCGAGCGCCGCGGCGCTGTTCGGCGGCGCGTACGTCTCTTCGGCTCTGGGCGGCGGCAGGACGACCACCGCTGTGACCGCCATGGCGCTGATGGCGGTCGTCACCGCGTCCAACGCCGTCGGCCTGCGGATGACGGGGCGGGTGCAGCTCGCGCTCGCGGCCCTGCTCGCCCTGCTGCTGCTCGTCGCGGTGGGACTTTCCCTGCCGCACGCGCGGATGGACAACCTCCAGCCGTTCGCGCCGCACGGCTGGACTGCGATCGGATCGGCTTCGGTGCTGCTGGTGTGGAGCTTCGCCGGATGGGAGGCCATCACGCACCTGGCGGCGGAGTTCCGGCGCCCGGCCCGGGACCTGCCGCGGGCCGCGGCAGCGGCGGTCGTGGTCGTGGGTGTGCTGTACCTCGCGGTGGCGTTCGCCGTGGTCACCGTGCTCGGCTCCGCGGCGGCGGACACGGACGCGCCGCTGGGCGACCTCATGGCCAAGGGGCTGGGCGGCGAAGCCCGGCTGCTGGCTGCCGCGGCCGCCGTACTGCTGACGCTGGGCACCATGAACGCGTACTACGCCGGGGCCGCGAAGCTCGGTGCCGCCCTCGGCCGGGACGGGGCGCTGCCTGCCTGGCTGACCCGCGGCAGCATGGTCGGCGAGGCGCCGCGGCGCAGCCTGGGCGTCGTCTCCGGACTGGCGTTCGTGGTGCTGCTGGCCGTCGTCATGACGGATGCCGGTGTGGAGCCACTGGTGCTGCTGGCCAACGGCTCGTTCGTGGCGGTGTACGCGATCGGGGTCGCCGCGGCCGTCCGCCTGCTGCCGCGAGGCAGCAAGGGGCGCGCCGCGGCCCTGGCCGCACTTGTCGCGGTCGTGGCCCTGCTCGCGATGAGCGGCAGGTACCTGGTCTGGCCACTGGTGGTGACCGGAGCGGCGCTGGTCTATCTGCGGATCAGCAAACGCCGCCGGACGGCGGAGTCGACACGTCGCGCGAGCACGGCCGCCGACGCGGGCGAGCGGACTCTTTCACCGTGACGGTCGCCGGCACGGCGCGCGAGCGCGGTCCGTTTGACCGACGGATTGCGGGCAACTCGCTTTGTGGAATGCCCCATCGTGAACCGGGAAGGCAGCCATGTCCACAGTCCTGATCATCGTTGCTCTGGTCGCCGTGCTCGTCATCGCCGCCGCCGCGGTGCTCTACCTCGGACCAGGCAGGGGAGAGAGCCGAAGGGGGCTCAAGCGGCGGTTCGGGCCCGAGTACGACCGGTCCGTCGTCGGCCACGACGGCGACACCAAGGCAGCCGAACGTGAACTGAAGGAGCGCGTCAAGCGCCACGGCGAACTGAAGACGCGGCCGCTGACGAACGAGACGCGTGAGCTGTACATCGCCCAATGGGCCGTTCTCCAGGAGCGCTTCGTCGACTCCCCGGACCAGTCGGTGGCCGAGGCGGACCAACTGCTGGCCCGGCTCGCGGGGGAGCGGGGCTTCCCCGAGGCCGCGCGGTACGAGGAGCAGCTCGCCGCCCTGTCCGTACACCACGCGGAACAGGTCGGCGGCTACCGCCGGGTGCACCGCGCAGCGCGCGGACAGGCGAACACGGAGGAGCTGCGCGAGGCGATGGTCCACGGCCGCGCACTGTTCGAGGCCCTGATCGCCGCCCGTCCCGAGGACAGTCGCGGGCACGGGGCCGGTGCGGCGGGGCGCGGTCGGCGCGCACATCTGCTGAAGCCGAAGGGGAGTGGCGCCTGATGGCGTACGAAACGGAGCAGACCGAGTCGCCCGGGCACCCCGAGCCTTCGCCGCCGCAGGGCCCGCACCCGGCGATGCAGCTCATCTCGCCGGAGGAGCGCGACAAGCTGACCCTGCGCCTGCACCAGTCCCTCACCGGCTTCGTCGACGGACCGCGGCACGCGGTCGAGGAGGCGGCGGAAGTACTGGACGAAACCGTCAAGCGCATCACGGCCGCCCTCACCGAACGGAGTCACTCCCTCCGCGCCGACTGGCAGGGCGCGAGCGAGGGCCGCTCGGCGGAGTCGGATACGGAGGAGCTGCGGGTCGCCCTGCGCGCGTACCGCGAGGTGACGGAACGGCTGCTGCGGCTGTAGGACCTGGACTGTGCGCGCGCCGGCGGCCGGCCGGATCGGTGCCGGCAGGCGCGCGCCCCCCGTCAGCCGTCGACTGTTGCGCGAAGCGCCCGGAAGAACCCCCGTACGTCGGCGACCAGCAGGTCCGGTTCTTCCATCGCCGGGAAATGCCCACCCCGGTCGAACTCCGTCCAGCGCACGATCGTGTTCGTCCGCTCCGCGATGTGCCGCAGCGGAATGAAGTTCTCGTGCGGAAAGACGGCCAAGGCGGTCGGCGCGGTCGACGGCTCGGGCGGCGCGCCCCAATAGTCGGCGTGCGCCCTTTCGTAGTAGATGCGGGCGGACGAGCCGGCGGTCCCGGTCAGCCAGTACAGCATCACGTTGGTGAGCAGTAGGTCGCGGTCGACGGCGTCCTCGGGGCGGTCCGGCGCATCGGTCCACTCCTTGAACTTCTCGGCGATCCACGCCAGTTGGCCGACCGGTGAGTCGGTCAGCCCGTACGCCAGCGTCTGTGGCCGGGTGGCCTGGATGTCGGCGTAACCCTGGCTGTCGCGGCGCCACCGTCGGCTCCGTTCCCACGAGGCCAGTGTGCGCTCGCGCTCCGCCGGGCTGAGGCCGGCCAGCTCGGCGGCGCTCGGCTCCTCAGCCGCGGCAGAGCCCGGCAGCAGGTTCAGGTGCACGCCGATGACCTGGTCGGGGCAGGTGCGGCCGAGCTCGCGGGAGACGGCCGAGCCCCAGTCGCCGCCCTGAGTGCCGTACCGCCGGTAGCCCAGACGCCGCATCAGCTCCGCGAATGCGGCGGCCACTCGGCGGTACTCCCAGCCGGTCTCCCGCGTCGGCCCGGACAGCCCGAAACCCGGGATGCTCGGCAGCACCAGGTGGAACGCGTCGGCCGGATCGCCGCCGTGGGCTCGTGGGTCGGACAGCGGGCCGGCGACGGCGGCGAATTCGACGATCGAGCCGGGCCAGCCGTGCGTCATGATCAGCGGGGTCGCGTCCGGTTCGGGAGACCGGATGTGGGCGAAATGCAGGTGCGCCCCATCGATGGTGGTGGTGAACTGCGGCCAGTCGTTCAGCCTGGTTTCCGCGGCGCGCCAGTCGTACTCGTGCCGCCAGTACCGCGCGAGCTCCTTGAGGTAGTCACGCGGGATGCCGTAGGCCCAGCCCACTCCGGGCAGTTCGTCAGGCCATCGGGTTCGAGCGAGGCGCTCGCGCAGATCGTCCAGGTCGCCTTGGGGAATGTCGACGCGGAACGGGTGGATGCGCTCGGTGGGGCTGGTCATGACTGCGCATGCTAGGTACGCCTCGCCATGAAAGCGAACGAGATCTCTGTGCCTCGCCCGGCCTGGCCGTCGTCGTCAGGGGGTTGGGATGCCGCCGGGGCGGGCCGGGCGTCCGAAGCGTACGGGGACGCCGGGCGAGTACAGCACGCTCACCGGGTCGCCGACCGGCCTCGGGAGTCCCGCGGCCGTGATGAGGTCCTCGTCGCACTCGACCAGGTCCGCTCGGTGCAGGGGCCAGCGTGGGTGGGTGTTCGGCAGGTACATCTGCCGTCCGAGGAAGGTGTTGTGCATTCCCCAGCGGGCGGTCAGAAAGTGCTCGAGGTCGGTGGGATCCTGGACGCTTTCCCCGACGCGTATGGTGATCCGGCTGCGCGCGCCGCGCGGCCCCGGCCAGCGCCTGGTGCTTGTGTAGGTGATGGTGTCGTCGCTCTGGCGGATCGTCATCCGCGACCACAGGTACGGCAGCCGGAACGCCGCTCGTGCAACCGCCACCGGTATGAGGCGGGAGGCGTCGAGCGAGCGGAAGACGACGCCCCGTCGTCCGTGGGCGTCCACCGAATAGAGGCGGACGTTGGTCTCCGGGAACGTTCCCAGATAGGGGACGCCGGGGAGCCGGAACCAGCCGACACGGTGCATGCGGAAGGCTACGAGGCCGACGTAGGTGACCCCGTCCAGGGTGTCGGGGACGGTGCCGGCAGGCAGGAGGGGTGCCACGTCGGCGGGGTCGACGGCCCAGTGCAGGAAGGCCAAGTCAAGCCACGACTGGGTGAGCAGTGGGTTCTCGGTGGTGCTGGGCGGGTCGGCCGTTATCGGATCCGGGGCGAGTGGCGTGAGCGACACGGCGCCAGCATCCCAGATGCCTCTGCACGGCTGGGACCCACCCCCGCCCTTCTGTGCCGCTACCGACCACATCCTGACCGGCCCCAAGGCACTGAGCTACGCCGACGCCGCCGCGATCCTCGCTCGGCGGACGGGCGTCACCGTGCGTCACCGCTGCGAGTTCGCCGAGTGCGGGATCCGATGAAGCGGTTGCCGTTCGCCGCCTGATCGCTACCTCGGCAGCCACCGGTCGAGGTATCCGAGAAGGCCGGTCAGGTCCGTGCCACCTGCGCGGTATCCGATGTAGCCGTCCGGTCGGACCAGACAGTGGATGATGCCCCGCCAAGGCCCGTTCGGGCCGAGCGTGTGGACATGGAGCAGCCGGTCGCGACCGCCGGTGGCAGCCGCGATCCGGTCGGTGTCCCACACCTCGCGGCGCCCGCACAGCAGCAGGTGGTATCCGGGAGCGGCCGTCATCGCGTGCAGGTCGCCGGTGGCGTCGGGGAGCCGGTCACCTGCCCGTGGGCCGCGCCTGGGCGCATGCGGGCCCTCGGTGGTGGCGGGGCTGCGCCGGTAGTGGATGGCCAGCTGGGAGACCGTACGGAAGGCCGCGGCGCGCAGGAAGGGAAGGCGCAGGGCCAGCGGTGCCAGCCGGGGTGCTATGCGGGCTCGGGCGAGCTTCAGCAGTGGCTTGCGGCCGGTGGCGATGGTGAACGCGCGGTCGGTGAAGCGCAGCACCTTCCGGCCGACCGGGGCGCGTTCGCTCTCGTACGTGTCCAACAGTGCGTCCGGTGCGGCGCCACGGCAGACAAGTGCGAGCTTCCAGCCGAGATTGAGGGAATCCTGGATGCCCGTGTTCATGCCCTGGGCCCCGGCGGGGCTGTGGATGTGGGCGGCATCGCCGGCGAGGAAGGCGCGTCCGGCGCGGTAGTTCTTGGCGCCGCGGTTGTAGAGCTTGAAGTTGGTCATCCATACGGGGTCTCGCAGGTGCAGCGGGTCGCTGACGTAGCGCTCCACAATCGCCTCCAACTGCCCGAGATCCAAGGGGCTTTCTGCGCCAGCGTCTCCCGGCGGCCGCATCGCGAGCATCCGCCAGCTCGCCGGTGAGACCAGCGGGAAGAACAACACAACCCCCGCCTCGGTGAGGTACCCGTGCGCAGCGCCCTTCTCCAGACCGTCCACCTCCAGGTCCGCGAGCACGAAGGTCTGCGGGTACGCGTAGCCCTCGAAGCCGATACCGGCCTGCTCGCGGACCGTGCTGCGCGCCCCGTCGCAGCCGACGACATAGCGGGCGGTCACCTCCTCCTCGCTCCCGTCCAGATGCCTCAACCGGCAGGCCGCGTAAGCATCTTCGGCCGTCAGATCCAGTTCGAGCAGCTCGGTGCCCCGCTCGACCGTCGTACCCGCTGCGGCGACATGGCCGCTGAGCACGCTCTCCGTCTCGGCCTGGGAGAGGAACAGCAGGTAGGGGTACTTGGTGTCGGCGACGCCGATGTCGAACAGCGGCACCCGCACGGTACGACCCGGAAGATGCAGCCGCAGCTGCACGGCCGGGTTCCCGCGCGCGAGCAACTCGTCCGTCACCCCGAACGGCGAGAGGGCTTCCAGGGTCCGGGGCTGGATGGCCAGCGCTCGTGATTCCCGGGCCCGGTCGAGGTTCCGGTCGATGATCCGGAACCGCATCCCGTACGCATGCAACTGCGCCGCGAGCGCCAGCCCGGTCGGCCCGGCGCCCACCACCAGCACATCAAGCGATTGACTCGCAGCCATGCCAGCAGTGTGCCGCCGAAGTACTCGCCGCGCTTGCCGGGGCTCGAAGTGCGTGACCGGTCGAGCGTGCCGGGCTCGGCGACGATCGAGGTCAGCCCGGATCGAGTCCCATCGGGTCAGTGTCGACTGACGTCACCATGGGCTGATATTCTCGCATCATCTGGAGCTGATACCAGTCCGGACTGAGTGGAAGGGCGCACACCCGCGTTGAACCGCTCCGCACACTCCGCAAAGGAAGAACCGATGTCCTCCAGCCCGATCGCCTCCGTGCTCTTCGTCTGCGTCCACAACGCCGGGCGCTCGCAGATGGCCGCCGGATTCCTCACCCACCTCGCGGGCGACCGGATCGAGGTCCGCTCCGCCGGTTCGCTGCCCGCCGACCAGGTCAACCCGGCGGCGGTCGAGGCGATGAAGGAGGTCGGCATCGACATCTCGGGCCGGCGGCCGAAGGTGCTGACGGCCGAGGCCGTTCAGGCGTCCGACTACGTCATCACCATGGGCTGCGGGGACGCCTGCCCGGTCTTCCCCGGCAAGAAGTACCTCGACTGGGCTCTGGAAGACCCGGCGGGCCAGGGCGTCGAGGCCGTACGGCCCATCCGGGACGAGATCAGGACCCTGGTCGAGGGCCTGATCGCCGAGGCAGCGCCGGAGACCGCGAAGTGACGACCGAGAGCGAGATCCGCAACGTCATCGTCGTCGGCTCCGGCCCGGCCGGCTACACCGCCGCCCTCTACACCGCTCGCGCCTCCCTCACGCCGCTGGTGTTCGAGGGCTCGGTGACCGCGGGCGGTGCGCTGGCCCTGACGACCGAGGTGGAGAACTTCCCCGGTTTCCGCGACGGCATCATGGGCCCGGATCTCATGGACAACATGCGCGCCCAGGCCGGGCGCTTCGGCGCCGAACTGATCCGCGACGACATCGTCACCGTCGACCTCACCGGCGAGATCAAGTTCGTCACGGACACCGCGGGCACAGTGCACCGGGCCAAGAGCGTGATCGTCGCGACCGGCTCGCAGCACCGCAAGCTGAACCTGGCGGGCGAGGACGCCCTCTCGGGCCGCGGTGTCTCGTACTGCGCGACCTGCGACGGATACTTCTTCCGCGAGCACGACATCGTGGTCGTCGGCGGCGGCGACACAGCGATGGAGGAGGCGACCTTCCTCTCCCGTTTCGCGCGCTCCGTCACCGTCGTCCACCGCCGCGACACGCTGCGTGCCTCCAAGGCCATGCAGGAGCGCGCCTTCGCCGACCCGAAGATCTCGTTCGCCTGGAACAGCGAAGTCACCGGGATCCACGAGAAGGACGGCAGGCTGGCCGGCCTCACCCTGCGCAGCACCACGACCGGCGAGACGTCCGAACTCGCGGCCACCGGCCTGTTCGTGGCCATCGGCTACGACCCGCGCACCGAACTGGTCAAGGGCCAGCTGGAGTTGGAACAGGACGGCCACCTCAAGGTCGCCTCGCCCTCCACCCGTACGAACATCCCCGGCGTCTTCGCGGCGGGCGACGTCGTGGACCACACCTACCGCCAGGCCATCACCGCCGCCGGCTCGGGCTGCGCCGCGGCTCTGGACGCCGAGCGCTACCTCGCCGCCCTCGCGGACAACGGCGCATAGAGGCGGCGGGCCCATGGCCGCACCGTAGAGGCTCCGGCCCGCAGCAGCGGGCATCCCCGTGCTGCCGCGGGCCATCACCTCAAGTCCTGTGCGTCACATGTCGGCGGCGTCGACCACCGCGCCGAGGTCGACGAACTTGAAGCCGGTGGCCTCCCTGTCGCCGCCCTCACCGTTCGGCACCGCGGGCGTCTCATGCCCGTCCTGGACCACCAGAAGACCGCGCGGATAGCGCGCGCCCAGCGGCTGGTTGAGCACAGCCGCGCCGTCGCACTCCTCGCTGCCGTCGATCGTGCCCGAGGCGGCGCCGATCCGGAAGCCGCCCTCGTACTCGTTGTGCTCGGAGATCTCCCGGTCGTACAGCGCGAACGTGTCGTCACCCTGGCTGGAGGCGATGAGATAGCCGTCGCCGTCGGGCTCCTGGAACAGCGTCAGGCCCTCGACGTCGGCTGCCAGTCGCTTGCCGCCGTACCCGGGATCGGCGCCCAGGGTGCACTCCTCGGTCTCTTCGTCGTAGACGCCGGGGACGCCGTACTCCCTGACCTTGTCGGCCAGTACGGGCTTGCCGGTGAGGTCGGCACGCATCCGCCAGATGCCGATGTCCTCCTGGCCGGCGTAGAGCATCCCGTTGGCCGGGTCCACGACCATGCCCTCGACCTGGGGCAGTTCGCCGGGCTCGGCGCACGGGCTCCAACTCGTGCTATTGGGAAGGCGGAAGGACGACGGAAGTTCGAGCGTGCGGATCTTGCGGTAGCCGACTGTGCCCGCCGCCGTCGGCTTCAGCTCCAGGAGCGCGACTGTCGTGCTGTTGCGCCGGCTGACGAGTGCGTACGTTCGCCCGGTGCCCTTGTCCGTCCAGGTTGCCAGGCCATAGGCGGTGCGCTGCTCGTTGATCTCGGACTGGCTCGTGGAGAACACCGGCGCGGCCGCCGGATCCGTGACGTCGGTCAGCGGGCGTCCCGGCCGCGACGGGTCGATGCGGTAGATGCGCAGCCGGTCACTGCCGCGGTCGCTCACCACCGCGACGTCTGCGCGGCCGGCCGGCGTCCGCAGTCCGGAGACGAGGTCGACGTTGTTGAACCGGCCCGGCGCGTCCCCCGCACCGGGCGGCGCGGGCGCGGGAATCGACTGCACCTGCCTGGCATCGAGGTCGTAGACCCGCAGGCCGCCCTCCTTCGCCGTGGCGACGACCAGACTGCGGGCCGGCTCTGCGGCGTTGCGCCAGATCGCGGGGTCGTCGGCATTGGCGTTGCCGCCCGCTTCGTCGTCGTAGAGGGCCGGGGTCTCCGCCGTGGGGGTGATCGTGGGCAGAGCGGAGTGACCGGCCTGCGCGGGGGTCGGGGCGAGGAGGGCGACAAGCGCGGCGCCGAGAGCGGCGGCTGCCGCCGGTCGTGCGGAGCGGTGCAGTCTCACTGGCGCTTCCTTAATGTCGGGGACATGCCGATGGTCCGTCAGGGAGCATCCGGCCAAAGGGCGGCGCCAGGTCGTCATCCAGGTGATGGGACCGTGTTCGGATCGTGAATTCGCCCGGGCGGCGACATGCGCGGCGACATGCGGCGGGCTCGCCGCGACTGCCGGTTCGGGGGCCACACTCCCATTCTGGGCGAGGGAGCTGAATCTCGCGCCCGCAGCAGCTCGCACCCGCCACGATGAAGGCCCGGACCGTACAACGGTCCGGGCGATCACGTGCTTGACGTCGGCATGTGCCGGTCGTGGCTGCGGCCTCGGCCGCGACGATGCGCCGGCTATTTGACCGAGCCCGCCATCACCCCCTGGACGAAGTGCCGTTGGAAGGCGAAGAAGACGATCAGCGGCACCACCAGGGAGAGGAAGGCACCCGGTGCCAGTACGCCGATGTTGCTGCCGAACTGCCGCATCTCGGACTGGAGGGCGACGGTGAGCGGCTGGGACTCGCTGTCGGCGAAGAGCAGTGCGACCAGCATGTCGTTCCATACCCAGAGGAACTGGAAGATGGCCAGGCTGGCCAGAGCCGGCCGGCCCAGTGGCAGGATCAGCCGGGAGAAGATCCGCCACTCCCCGCCGCCGTCCATCCGGGCGGCCTCCAGCATTTCGCGCGGGATCTCGGCGAAGTAGTTGCGGAGCAGGAAAATCGCGAACGGCAGCCCGTAGGCGACATGGAAGAGGATCACGCCCGGGATCGTGCCGAACAGCCCGACGGCGCCGAACAGTTTGGCCACGGGCAGCAGCCCGATCTGTACGGGTACCACGAGCAGACCCACGACCACCAGGAAGACCGCATTGCGGCCGGGGAACTCCAGCCAGGCGAAGGCGTATCCGGCCAGCGCCGCGATGCCCACGACCAGCACCGTGGTGGGCACCGAGATCAGGACGGTGTTCCAGAAGGCCTGCGTGATACCGGAGTCCTGGAACAGGGCGGTGTAGTTGTCCAGGGACAGCTGCCCGGGTTCGGTCAGCGCCGTCCACCAGCCCTCGGCCGCGTTGTCCTGTTCGGAGCGCATCGAGGACAGGAACAGCCCGGCCAGCGGGGTGATCCAGATGAGTGCGACGACGAGCAGGACGGCCTGGACCAGTCCGTTGCCGAGCCACTTCGTCAGTACGCCCAAGGGCCGCGGGCGCGGCCGGTGTGAGGGGACAGGGACGTGGGCGGAGGCCTTGGCGACCGGCTGGGACGGATTGCGCTCGATGGTGCTGTGACCGCTCATGCTCCGCTCCTTCGGAAGCGCCGGACATTGAAGATCATTGCGGGCACGACCAGGAGCAGGAGCAGCACGCTGAGGGCGCTGCCGAGTCCCTGGTTGTTGCCGCCGCCGAAGGACACCAGCCACATCCGGGTCGCCAGGACGTTGGCCTCCTCCTGGACCGGCCCCGGCGCAATGATCCAGACGAGGTCGAAGACCTTCATCACATTGATCACCAGGGTCACGAAGACCACCGTCAGCACCGGAGCGAGCAGCGGCACCGTGATCTTCCGGAAGATCTGCCACTCATTGGCGCCGTCCATCCGGGCCGCCTCCAGGGCGTCCCGGGGGATGGCGGCCAGTCCCGCCCCGATCAGCACCATCGAGAAGCCGGTCCAGATCCACAGATAGGCACCGATGATCGCCGGGGTGACCAGAGCCGGGCCGAGCCAGGAAATGCCCTGGTAGGGGGCTGCGAAGTTCTCCGCCGGGAGCCGGACGGTGTACGAACCGGCCTCCATGCCGGGGAAGATGAACGAGCCGTCCGCGGCGGTGGTGGCTTTCGCGGCCACCTTTCCGTCCCGTACCGCCTCGACCGACATCCCCGGCAGCCCCTTCTCGGCCGGGTCCACCTTGCCCGGCTTGCCGCCTCCGCCTGGAGTGAAGTCCAGGTAGACCACGCCCTTCACCTCGTCCGCGGCGGGCGCGGCAGAGGACGCGGCGAGTGCGGGCCGGGCGTCGGACGGCATCTTGTCCGGTGCCACTCCTACGAAGCCGAGGCTGACGGACTTTCCGGGGCTGACCCC
This sequence comes from Streptomyces sp. NPDC002870, assembly GCF_042888505.1. Taxonomy (NCBI): domain Bacteria; kingdom Bacillati; phylum Actinomycetota; class Actinomycetes; order Kitasatosporales; family Streptomycetaceae; genus Streptomyces; species Streptomyces sp. NPDC002870. The sequence goes on along the minus strand of NZ_JBIAPW010000025.1, from coordinate 107,103 downwards.
GTCGGTCGTCCGGTACGCACCGCCCGGATCCCCGGTCAGTCCCTGGCCCTGACGGGCTCTGGCGGTGGGGTACGCCGAACGGTCGTCGAAGGTGTCGTGGACGCCCACGGCCACGGCGTTGAGCACACCCCGGTTCGGGTCCTCCTCGTACGCGAGCCGGAAGATGATGCCGGCGGCCAGGAACGACACCGCCATGGGCAGGAAGAGCACCAGCTTGAAGGCGGTCGCCCAGCGCACCTTCTCGGTCAGCACCGCGAGCACCAGGCCGAGACCGGTCAGCAGAACCGGAGCCACGACAACCCAGATGGTGCTGTTGCGGATCGCCTTGAGCGTCGCGGGATCGCTGAATATCTCGGCGTAGTTGTCGCCGCCGACGAACCGGTCGCCGCTCGCGTCGAAGAGGCTTCGTCCGGCGGAGAACAGCACGGGGTAGACGACCAGCGCGCCGAGCAGCAGCAGGGCGGGCAGGACGAACACCACCGCGATGTTCCGCCTCCTGCGTTGCGCCCGCCGCCGCGGATTCGCGGCGGGGGCGGATGTGGTGACAGCCATGGTGCGCGGCCTCAGTTCTTGTACGCCTTGGCGGCCGCGGCTTCGAGCTCGGCCGCGGTGGCCTTCGGGTCCGAGGGGTCGCGCAGGAAGTCCTGGAGGAGCTTCCACTCGCCCGCGCCCTTGGTTCCGCCGAACGCGGCCGGGGCCTGGTCGGACATGTCGAAGCGCACCGAGTCACCGGCGTCTACCAGCGACTTGGCCGTGGAACGGGTGGTGTCATCGGCGTACGAGGCGAGGTCCACGTCCTTGTTGGGGGAGAGGAAGCCTCCCGCGCCGGCCCACACCGACGCCGCCTCGGGGGTGGCCAGGAACTCCAGCAGCCGCTGGGCCGCCTTCTTGTTCTTGCCGTCCTTGAGCACCACGGCCGCGTCACCGCCGCTCACCACCGGTGCCTTGCCGCTGTCGACACCGGGGAAGGGGAAGAACTTGGCGTCCTCGCCCAGCTTCTTGCCGAAGTCGTCCTTGGCCATACCGCCCACGAAGTCGCCCTCGTAGACCATGCCCGCCTTCGGCTCGGGACCGAAGACCTGCTCGATCGAGCCCGGGAAGTCGGTGCGCAGCGCGCCGGCCGAGCCTCCGGCCACGAGCTGCTTGTCCTTGAACACCTCGCCCAGGGTGGTGAGTGCCTTGACCACGCTGGCGTCGGTCCAGGGCAGGGTGTGGGCGGCCAGCTGGTCGTACTTCTCCGGTCCGGCCTGGGAGAGGTAGATGTTCTCGAACCAGTCGGTGAGGGTCCAGCCGTCCTCACCGGCGACGGCGAAGGCGGGCAGTCCGGAGTCGGCGAGCGTGCGGCCCGCCTTGAGCATGTCCGTGTAGCTCTTGGGCTCCGCCACTCCGGCCTGCTCGAACGCGCTCGGGCTGTACCAGACGGTCGACTTGTGGGCCGCCTTGAAGTAGAGGCCGTAGTAGGTCTTGTCGACGGTGCCGTAGTTCTTCCACACCGTGGCGAGGTTCGCGCCGGCGGTCGTCTCGGCCTTCTGCGACAGGGGTTCGAGCCAGCCCTCCTTGGCGAACTGCTGGAGTACGCCGACCTGAGGCACCATCGCCACGTCCGGCGCGTTGCCGCCCTCGATCTTGCTGCCGACGAAGGTGGAGACGTTGTCACCGGTCGGCACGAAGACGGTCTTGGCGCCGGTCTTCTTGGTGAAGGCGTCCAGCACCTTGCGGAAGTTCTTCTGCTCGCTGCCGGTCCAGACTCCGGCCACGGTCACGGTCTGGCCGGTGAGTTCCTGGCCGCCGCTCGCCGGGCCGGGCGAGCCGCCGCAGGCCGTCGCGCCGAGGGCGAGGGTGAGTACCGCCGATGCGGCCGCCGTGGTCCGTCGGGTCGTCATGTGTCGTCGCATGGTGACAGTCCTTCCGAGGGGTGGGAATGGTGGGTGGTTCAGGGGGTTGGGCAGTCGCCCGTCCACCACGCGGCGGTCGCTCCGGGGAGCACACCGTCCGGGCAGGGACCGCTGGAGAGGAGCGGAGTGCCCGCGACCGGGGCCGGCACGGGCTCGGTTCCGAAGTTGATCGCGCAGATCAGTCCGTCACCGCGGGTCATGGCCAGTACCTGTGGGGGCGCCTCCAGCCAGTGCAGGCTGCCCTCGCCCAACTGCGGCAGACTGCGCCGCAGTTGAAGTCCGTCGCGGTAGAGGTGCCAGAAGGAGCGGGTGTCGGCCAGTGCCCGGTCGGTGGCGTGCTCGGCGAACCACTCGGGCTGTGGCAGCCAGGGCCGCGCGCCGGCCGCACCCTGGCTGAAGCCGAACGGTGACGCGTGGCCCGACCAGGGCAGCGGCACCCGGCAGCCGTCCCGGATGCGCGCGCGGCTGCCGGTGCGGTGGAAGATCGGGTCGGTGAGTACCTCGTCGGGAAGGTCGAGGACTTCGGGGAGGCCGAGCTCCTCGCCCTGGTAGACGTACGCGGCGCCGGGCAGTGCCAGCATCAGCAGCGCGGCGGCGCGGGCACGTGCCGCACCGAGCCCGCTGGCCTCCACGCCGGGCTCGCCCGCGTAGCGGGTGACCGTGCGCACCTGGTCGTGGTTGTTGAGCACCCAGGTGACGGTGGAGCCGGTCCCGGCGATGTCGCGTATCGCCTCCGTGATGGTCGCCCGGAAGGCGTCGGCGTCCCAGGGAGCGCTGAGCAGGTCGAAGAAGAACGCCTGGTGCAGCTCGTCGGACCGTACGTACTTGGCGTGTTCACGCGCGGTCGCTACGGAGACCTCGCCGACCAGCAGCCGCTCGTTGCCGTCCCCGGCCGTGTACTCCTCGCACACCGATCGCCAGCGGCGCCACACCTCGTGGACTTCCGGCTGGTTCCAGGCCAGCGGGTTCACCGAGTCACGGGCACGCTCGTCGGCGCCGGGGTCGTCCGAGTCGGGCAGCTCGTGGTGCTTGAAGAGGCCGGCGGCGACGTCGATACGGAAGCCGTCGACGCCCCGGTCCAGCCAGAATCGGAGCACCTGCTCGAAACTGTCGCCGACCTCAGGATTGCGCCAGTTCAGGTCGGGCTGCTGCGGGGTGAACAGGTGCAGATACCACTGCCCCGGGGTGCCGTCGGACTCTGTGATCCGGCTCCAGGCGGGCCCGCCGAACATCGCACGCCAGTTGTTGGGGGGCTCCGCTCCGTCCGGGCCGCGGCCTTCGGCGAAGTGGAAACGGGCGCGGGCGGCGCTGCCGGGGTCGGCGGCGAGCGCTTCGCGGAACCACGGGTGCTCGCTGGAGCAGTGGTTGGGGACGATGTCGAGCAGCAGCTTGAGGCCGAGTCGGCGGGCGTCGGCCATCAGCAGGTCGAACTCGGCCAGGTCGCCGTAGACCGGGTCGACGTCGCAGTAGTCGGCGACGTCGTAACCGTGGTCGTGCTGCGGCGACGGATAGAACGGGCTGAGCCAGATGCCGTCGACACCGAGCTTCCTGAGGTACGGCAGTCCGGCCCGTACGCCGGCCAGGTCGCCGATGCCGTCCCCCGTGCTGTCGAGGAAGCTGCGCACGTAGACCTGGTAGATCACCGCGTCGCGCCACCAGGAGGTGGCCGTGCGGGAGGGGTGGCCGAGGACGGCCGGAAGAGCTGTGAGCATCTCGCGTTGACCCGTTCCTGAAGGATGCGAGAGCGCCCCAGAGCGGGTGCGCTGTTATGCATGCATGTTAAGTAGGGGTGACGGCAGCGTGTCAACGATGCTGCGAGAAACGGCCCAGGTTTGCCCGGATATTTGGCGGTATGCCAGAGCGAGCTGCTACTTAACAAGTAAATAATGAACCGAGGGGAGACGGTGGGCAGATTCAGCCCTTGCGGGAGATCGATCCCAGCTCGCGGGACAGCCGTGCCACGGCCTGCTGCGGCGTCTGCCGCAGCGCCATGACGTCCTGTACGACGGCCTGCACCGCGAGGCTCACCTGGTCGTACCGGGGGCTCTTGGGGCGCGGCTCGGCCGCCAGGACGCTCTGCCGCAGCGTGGGCAGATACGGGTAGGCCCGGATCAGAGCGGGATCCTCGTACAGCGCGGCGCGAACCGGTGGCAGGGAGCCCTCGGTGAGTACCTGTCGCTGGACCCGCTCGCTGGTGAGATAGGCGATCAGGTCGGCGGCCGACTCCGGATGCCGGGAGTGGCTGCTCACCGCGAGATTGGAGCCGCCGAGCACACTCGTGCCCGGTCCGGACGGTCCGGGCAGCGGCACCGCATCGAATGCGCCGGCCACCTTCGACCCCGGCGCGTTGGCCACCGAGTAGACGTAGGGCCAGTTCCGCAGGAAGAGCAGCCGGCCGTCCTGGAAGGCCTGCCGGGACTCCTCCTCCTTGTAGTCGCGGGCCTGCGGGGAGATCCAGCCGTCCCGTACTCCGCCGGCGAGGAACTCCAGTCCGGTCCGGGCCGCGGCCGAGTCCACAGTGACCCGGGCGCCGTCGTCCCGCAGGATCGAGCCGCCCGCCGAATGGACCGCCTCCGTGGCGTTGACCGTCAGTCCCTCGTACGGCAGGAACTGGCCGGCGTAGCCGTCCATGCCGTACTTGGGGGCCACATCCCGGGCCTGCCGGGCCAGCTCCGCCCAGGTGCGCGGCGGCTGTTCGCCCGCCCGCTCCAGAATGTCCTTGCGGTAGTACAGCAGCCCGGCGTTGGTGACATAGGGGACGGCGTAGAGGCGGCCGTCGAAGGTGGCTGTGTCCACCACGGGCGCCAGGAACGAGTCCAGCGGGAAGCCACCGCGCCGCAGGGGGGAGATCCATCCCGCCGCCGCGAACTCGGAGGTCCAGGCCACATCGATGTTCAGTACGTCGAACCGGTCGCTGCCGGACCGGAGCTCGCTGATCATCTGGGCCCGGGTCTCGTCCGCGGAGTCGGGCAGCTCGACGAGCGTGACCTGTTCCTTCGCGTGGCTGCGGTTCCAGTCGTCCAGCAGCGGACCGAGATACTCGGTGAGATCGCCCGCCGTCACCAACGTCATGGGTCCGCGGCCCTTGGGGGCCGCGGTTCCGGACTCGGAGCCGAAGCCCGCGTAACCCGCGAGGATCACGGCGGCAGCGAGGAGCCCCCTACCCGCGGCGTGTATCCACCGCATAGGTTCCTCCCAGTGCACCGATCCGGCAGCGCCGCCGTCCCATGTGGCCTATGTATACCGGTTAGGCATGGGCGATACTAGACGTCCAGGCGGAGAAGGCGGGTGGCGCGAAACACACCCGCATTCGAGTCAACAGGAAACTATGGAGCGAGAGGGAGGGAGCGCGTGCGGCTGCCGCTCCTGGCACTCCTCACCGGTGGTCCGGCGCACGGTTACGAGCTCAAGCAGGACCTTGAGAAGCTCCTGGGCGCCGCGTACCCTCAGCCGAACGTCGGCCAGATCTACGTCACTCTTGGGCGGCTGGAAAAGGCCGGTCTGATCGCCGGTGAGGACGTCGAGCAGTCCGGCAGGCCCAACAAGCGGACGTACCGGCTCACCGACGCCGGGCGGGAGGCCGTACTCGCCTGGTTCGAAGAGACCACGGACGAGCCGCGGGTCAGGGACGAGTTCTTCATGAAGGTCGCCCTCGCACCTCACTCAGGTCTTGCCGACCCGATCACGCTGATCAACAAACAGCGGCGGCAGTACCTGAACACCATGCGTGACCTGTCGAAGCTGGCCGCGGCCGAGGACCGGGACAACAGAGTCTCCCAGCTGCTCATCGAGGGCGCGATGCTGCATCTGCAGGCCGACCTCGACTGGCTGGAACGCTGTCAGGAGGAGCTGGAATGAGCGAGGACACCGCTCCTGCCGCGCTGGGTGCTGCCGCGCCTGGTCAAGGGGACAGTGTGCCGATCGTGCGCGCGGAGGGTCTGACCAAGACCCACCACGGCGAAGGCGCACCCGTCCACGCCGTACGCGGGGTGGATCTGACCGTTCAGCCCGGGGAATTCGTCGCTGTCACCGGCCCCTCCGGCGCCGGCAAGTCCACGCTGCTGCACCTCATCGGCGGACTCCAGCGACCCGACAGCGGCAGTCTCTGGCTCGGCGGCCGTCAGGTGGACGCGTATCGCGAGGCGCGCTGGGCGGTGCTGCGCCGCCGCAGCATCGGCATCGTCTTCCAGTTCTTCAACCTGGTCTCCGACCTCACTGTCGCCGACAACGTCGAGTTGCCCGCGCTGCTCGCGGGAGCCTCACCCAAAGCGGCCCGGGACAGCCGGGCCGAACTGCTCGCCGAACTCGGCCTCGAAGGCAGGGAACGGTCCATGCCGGGCGAACTCTCCGGCGGCGAGCAGCAGCGCGTAGCCCTGGCCAGGGCACTGGTGAACCATCCCGCGCTGCTACTCGCCGACGAACCGGCCGGCAGCCTGGACAGCAAGGGAACCAGGGAAGTACTCCGGCTGCTCTCCCGGTTCCACCAGCGCGGCCAGACGATCCTGCTGGTCACCCATGACGCACGGATGGCCAGTGCGGCGGACCGTGTCATCAGCTTCTTCGACGGGCGAATAGCCGACGACGCGGCACTCGGCGCCGGGCAGCGCACCACCGGCCGCGGGGTCTCCGGCGTACTCGAACTGAAGGAGTGACGTGCGGGCCACTCTGCGCTGGGCGCACGCCGATCTCCGGGCACACCGCGGACAGTCGGTGTTCGTCGTCCTGGCCAGCGCCGGCATCATCGCTTCGCTGCTGCTGGCCGTGGCCCTTTTCAGCTATGCCGCCAACCCCTGGCAGCGGATCTTCACGCAGTCGCAGGGCGCCCATGTCTGGCTCCACACCCGGGTCGCCGCGGACACGGGGGCGCTGTCCGCACTGGACGGTGTCGCCGGTGTCTCCGGGCCCTACCGCACCGGTCAGGCCACCCTTGAAGCCCGGGGGGTGCGGGCGAGCGTGGCCCTGCGCGCGGCGGGCACCCTGCCGCCGGAGATCGCCCGGCCACTGGTCACCGACGGGACCTGGCTCGATACGCGGGCAGAGGGCGTCGTACTGGAGAGCTCCCTCGCGCGGGTGCTCTGGGCGGAGCCGGGCGACACCCTGACTGTCACGGGATCGGACGGCACCGCACGCACCCTCAGGGTGGCCGGTGTCGCCGAAGCCGCGGAACCCGGCTACCGGCCGGGCGGCGAGCCCGGTATCGGATGGGTGCTGCCCGGCACGCTCGACCGCATCGCACCGCAGAGCACCAGCCACAGCGTGGGACTGCGACTGGACGATCCGGACGACACCGACTTCACCGTTCAGCAGGCAGTCACGCTGCTCGGCGCCGACCGTGTCGCCCAGGTGACCAAGTGGCAGCAGGCGCGCGCCGAGGCCGGGGGCGACGAACGGCTGCTCGGGCAGTTGTTCGGCGTGTTCGGTCTCGGGGCGCTGCTGGCCGCCGCGCTCGCCGCGTCGGGGGCGATCAGCGCCCGCATCCGCGGACAGCTGAGGGACATCTCGATCCTCAAGGCGATCGGGTTCACACCGGGCCAGGTGGTACGCGGCTTCCTCGTCCAGCACCTCGCCTTCGCGCTGCTCGGGGTCACCCTGGGCACGGCGGCGATCGCGCTCGTGGGTGCCCGGATACCCGGCCCGATCGGGGACGCGGCCGGGGTGTGGCAGGACCTGCCCGGACACACCGCCCTGATGATCGGCGTCCCGAGCGGCGCGGTGCTGCTGATCGCGACCGCCACCTCACTCGCCGCCTGGCGAGCCGGCCGGGTCCCGCCGGTGCCGGTCGCCCGGGCGGCACTTCCCTCGGCCGCGCCGATGACCGGGCTGGGCCGCCGGGCGCTCGGCATGCGGGTGCCGCCCGCGCTGGTACTCGGGTGGCGCGCGGCGTTCCCACGGCGGCCGCGCACCCTGATCACCGTGGCCCGGCTTGCGCTGCCACTCCTCATGATCACGGTGGCGCTCGTCACCTGGTCCACTCTGGACATGTTCCGCAGCCGCCCCGCGGACATGGGAGTGCCCGCGGCGCTGACCGTACGGGCCGAACAGCCCGGCAGCCTCACCGGCCAGGAACTCCAGCGCGCGCTGACCGCGCCCCCGGACGTCGCCGCCGTCCACCCGGGCGTGGAGGTCGCGGCGCTGGTGCCAGGGCAGACCGGCACCATCACCCTGCGAGGGCTCGGCACCGACCGCGCTCCCTACCCCTTCACCGTTGTCGAGGGACGCCTCGCCGACGGCCCCGACGAGGCGGTCGCCGGCCAAGGGCTGCTCGATCTGCTGGACGTACGGGTCGGAGACTGGGTCCGGATGACGGTCGAGGGACGGCCGCAGATCCTGCACATCGTCGGACGCAGCATCGAACCGGAAGCCGGCGGCCGGGTCATCTCGACGACGCTCGACACACTCGAAGAACGCGACCCGGCACTGCGGCCGGACTTCTACCATCTCGTCCTGCGGCCCGGCGCGGAACCCCGTGCGGTGAGCAGCGCTCTCGCCGAGGCGGCCGGAGGCGCGCTGGAGATCAGGGAGACACCCAACCCGGCGGACCGGCTGGAACCGGCGCGGGGCGTGATCGCGGCCCTGATCGGAGTGCTGGCCCTGATCGGGCTCACCGAGCTGCTGACCGTCATCGGCACCGGCGTCCGCGACCGCGGCCGTGATCTGCTGGCGCTCAAGGCGATCGGACTGACACCTCGCCAGATCAGCTCGGCGATCGTGGCGGCCGCCGGCTTCACGGCACTGCTGGCCGCCGGGATCGGCACGGGACTTGGGGTGCTGTCGGGCAGCTGGCTGGTGGACACCCAGGGCCGCTCCAGCGGTATGGGCGCCGGCATCGCTCATGTCCCGCCCGCGCTGCTGCTGGCTTCGGTCGTGGTCGGTGCGGTGCTGGGTGCTGTCGCCGCCGCGGCCGTGCCGGCGACCCGGACCGCCCGCCGTCGACTGGCGGATTCGTTGACCGAGACACTCTGACGGCAGCCGACTGCCGCCTGCCGACGGGAAATTGAGGGCCCGTCTCCAGGACCCGGATCGCCCGGTCCGGTGCCCGGTTGCCGTGGCACTCTGCGACCGCTCACGCGCTCACACCCGGTGGACGTGGGGGCCCAGCAGCGCATAGCGCTGTGCCTCCGCAGCGGTGAGCGAGGTATCGGTGACGATGGCCTCGAACTCCGCCACCTCGGCGAACCGGCAGAAACTCACCGCGCCGAATTTGGTGTGGATCCCCGGGAAAATCCGGCGCCGGGCGGACTTCATCGCCTGTGCCTTGACATGGCCGACTGCCGGATCGGGGGTGGTCAGCCCGTACTCACAGGAGATGCCGTTGGCCCCGACGTACGCCAGATCGATGACCAGGCCGGCCAGCATGTCGGTCACCCAGTGGTCCACAGTTGCCATCGTGTTGCCCCGCACCCGACCGCCCAGCATGATCACCTGTGTGTTGTCCCGCCCGGCCAGCACGCCCGCGGTGGTGAGTGACGCGGTGACGACGGTCAGCCGCCGGTCCTCGGGCAGTGCCTCCGCGATCAGCTGTGGGGTGTACCCCTCGTCGATGAAGACGGTCTCGGCCTCGCCGAGCAACTCGACTGCTGCCGCGGCGATTCGGGCCTTCTGCGGTACGTGCCGAGTGGTTCGGGAGGCGAGGGTCGTCTCGAATCCGGCGCTCTCGACGGGATAGGCGCCTCCGTGCTTACGACGGACCAGGCCGCTGTCCTCCAGCACCCGCAGATCGCGGCGCACGGTCTCCAGGGACACCGCCAACTCCACTGCAAGGGCGGTGACGTCCACCGATCCGTTGAGTCGCGCGACCGTGAGAATGGCACGCCGACGTTCGTCGCCGTCCAGGGTCTTCTCCTCTTCGGTGTGCGGAAGCGCCCTGGTCTCCCCTATGAGCCTGCCAGGATTCTCCACAAGATCCATCAGCATTGACCAGTATGTCTGTACTGGGCACGAGTGTAATCATCTCCCTAGGGTTAGGTGTCATAACCCTAGGTATTGGTTATTGCAATCGAGATATAGCGGGGTCGCACCGGGGGTGAGACCCTCCCGGCCGGCTCAGCCGGTCAGGCCGGCCGCATGGTCGGGGACGTACGTCTGCAGATCACGCGGCGGGCGCACATAGCCCGTGGGTGGCGGCCGGGGCGGCAGTTCGAGCGCCGGCGGGGGCACGTCGCGGTAGGGGACGGACTCCAGCAGATGGGCGATCATGTTGATACGCGCCCTGCGCTTGTTGTCGCTCTCCACGACGAACCACGGCGCCTCCGCGATGTCCGTGTGCACCAGCATCTCGTCCTTGGCCCGGGAGTACGCCTCCCAATGGGTGATGGACTCCAGGTCCATCGAGGAGAGCTTCCACCGCCGTGTGGGGTCATCGAGGCGGCGCCGGAACCGCTGCTCCTGTACGTCGTCGCTCACCGAGAACCAGTACTTGCGCAGCAGGACCCCGTCCTCCACGAGCATCCGCTCGAAGATCGGGCACTGGTGGAGGAACCGCTGGTGCTCCTCCTTGGTGCAGAAGCCCATCACATGCTCGACGCCCGCCCGATTGTACCAACTTCGGTCAAACAGTGCGATTTCGCCCGCGGCGGGCAGGTGTGCGATGTAACGCTGGAAGTACCACTGTGTGCGCTCGCGCTCGGTGGGCTTGGGCAGAGCCACGATCCGTGCGACCCGGGGGTTGAGATGCTCAGCGACCCGCTTGATGGTGCCGCCCTTGCCCGCTGCGTCGCGCCCCTCGAACACCACCACGAGTCGCGCGCCTTCCGCGCGCACCCATTCCTGGAGCTTCACGAGCTCCGTCTGCAGCCGCAGGAGCTCCCGCTCGTACAGCGCACGCGGCAGCGCATCGGGCCGCGCCTTCTTGCCGGCCATACCGCCTCCCCCGCTCGATGACGTTACGGAGTCACTCATGCCCAAGGTCAAGCACCAGGACAGCACCGTACTGACCGACGAGGAGGTGCGCACCCTGGACGCTCACTGGCGTGCCGCGAACTATCTTTCCGCCGGGCAGATCTATCTGATGGCAAACCCGCTGCTGAGGGAGACCCTGGAACCCGTGCACATCAAGCCGCGGCTCCTCGGCCACTGGGGCACGTCGCCGGGGCTCAACCTCGTCCACACCCATCTCAACCGCGTCATCAAGGACCGCGGGATCGACGCGCTGTGCATCTGGGGCCCCGGACACGGCGGCCCGGCGGTCCTGGCCAATTCCTGGCTCGAGGGCAGCTACAGCGAGACCTACCCGAACATCAGCCGGGACGCGGCCGGCATGGAGAGGCTGTTTAGGCAGTTCTCCTTTCCCGGCGGGGTGCCCAGTCATGTCGCTCCACAGACCCCCGGCTCGATCCACGAGGGCGGCGAACTCGGCTATTCACTGGCGCACGCGTACGGCGCCGCGCTCGACAACCCGGATCTGCTCGTCGCCTGCGTGATCGGCGACGGCGAGGCCGAAACCGGCCCGCTCGCCGCCTCCTGGCACTCCAACAAGTTCCTCGACCCCGTGCATGACGGGGCGGTGCTGCCCATCCTCCATCTCAACGGCTACAAAATCGCCAACCCGGCGGTCCTGTCCCGCATCCCCGAGGCTGAACTCGACGAGCTGCTGCGGGGATACGGACACGATCCGATCCACGTCACCGGCGACGACCCTCGCCAGGTCCACCGTGCCATGGCCGCCGCCCTCGACCGCGCCCTGGAGCACATCGCCATCCTGCAGCGCACCGCGCGCGAGGAGGACGTCACAGAGCGGCCGCGCTGGCCCGTCATCGTCCTGCGTACGCCCAAGGGCTGGACCGGACCGGCCGAGGTCGACGGGGAGCCGGTCGAAGGCACCTGGCGCTCGCACCAGGTCCCGCTGCCCGGCGTACGGGAAAACCTGGCGCACCTGCGGCAGTTGGAGGCATGGCTGCGCTCGTACCGGCCGGACGAGCTCTTCGACACGCTGGGCCGCCCCACCGCCGACGTCCTCGCCTGGGTCCCCGAGGGCGCCCGGCGCCTCGGCGCCACCCGGCACGCCAACGGCGGCCTGCTCGTCCGTGACCTGCCGATCCCAGATCTCGACCGCTTCGCCGTGCCCGTCGACAAGCCGGGATCGACCCTGCACGAGCCCACCCGGGTCCTCGGCGGTCTCATCGAACAGCTCATGGAGGCCACGTCCGGGCGCCGGGACTTCCGTCTCGTCGGGCCCGACGAGACCGACTCCAACCGGCTCGGCGCCGTCTTCGGCGCCACCGGCAAGGCCTGGCAGGCACAGACCATCGCGACCGACGAACATCTCTCCCGGCAGGGCCGGGTCATGGAGGTCCTCTCCGAACACCTCTGCCAGGGCTGGCTGGAGGGCTATCTCCTCACCGGCCGGCACGGACTGTTCTCCTGCTACGAAGCCTTCGTCCACATCGTCGACTCGATGGTCAACCAGCACATCAAGTGGCTGAAGACATCCAGGGAACTGACCTGGCGGGCCCCGGTCGCATCCCTCAACTACCTGCTGACCTCGCATGTCTGGCGGCAGGACCACAACGGCTTCTCACACCAGGATCCCGGCTTCGTCGACCACGTACTCAGCAAGAGCCCCGAGGTCGTACGCGTCTACCTGCCGCCGGACGCCAACACCCTGCTCTCCGTGGCCGACCACGCTCTGCGCAGCCGTGACTACGTCAATGTGATCGTCGCCGGCAAGCAGCCCTGCTTCGACTGGCTGTCGATGGACCAGGCCCGCGCCCACTGCGCCCGCGGGGTCGGCGTCTGGGACTGGGCCGGAACGGCGCACGGCGAGCACGAACCGGACGTGGTGCTCGCCTGCGCGGGCGACGTCCCCACCCAGGAGGTGCTGGCCGCAGCCCAGCTGCTGCGCCGGCACCTGCCCGGACTCGCCGTGCGGGTCGTCAACGTGGTCGACATGACCCGGCTGATGCCGCGCGAGGAACACCCGCACGGCATGGTCGACTTCGAGTACGACGGACTGTTCACCCGCGACAAGCCGGTGATCTTCGCCTACCACGGCTACCCCTGGCTCATCCACCGGCTCGCCTACCGCCGCGCGGGCCACGCCAATCTCCATGTCCGCGGCTACAAGGAAATGGGTACCACCACGACCCCGTTCGACATGGTCGTACGCAACGACCTGGACCGCTTCCGGCTGGTCATGGACGTCGTCGACCGCGTTCCCGGCCTCGGAGTGCGTGCCGCCTCCGTACGCCAGCACATGGCCGACGCCCGCACCCGCCACCACGCGTGGATCCGCGCGCACGGCACCGACCTGCCCGAGATCGCCGACTGGACCTGGACGGGCTGAAGGCCGTCCCCGCATCGGCATACGCGTACCGGCGGGCCGGCGAAAGGAGGTGAACGCGCGGCGGCTTCGGCCCGGTCATCGGCGTGGACCGGGACCGTACTGACGAGACCCGTGCTGAACTGCTGAAACACGGCGCGGACAGCGTGGTCCGCGACCTCGCGGAACTTCTCGCCCCGGAGGACTGACGATGCACGACTGGACCTGGGTGTACGAAGGCTACGACCCGGAACAGGAGCGCCTGCGTGAGTCCCTGTGCACCCTCGGCAACGGCTACTTCGCGACTCGCGGCGCGGCCCCCGAGTGCGTCGCCGACCCCGTGCACTACCCGGGTACGTACGCCGCGGGCTGCTACAACCGGCTGATCTCGGACGTGGCGGGACGGCAGGTCGAGAACGAGGACATGGTCAACCTACCCAACTGGCTGCCGCTGCGATTCCGTACCGACTCCGGGAACTGGCTCTCGCCGGACACCCACAAGGTCCTGGACCACCACCAGACGCTGGACCTGCTCGCCGGCACGCTGGAGCGCACCCTGCGCTACGAGGACGAGAGCGGCCGGCGCCTCGCGGTGCGGCAGCTTCGCCTTGTGCACATGGCCTCCCCCCATCTGGCCTTGCTGCGCACCGAGTTCACCGCCGATGGCTGGTCCGGGGAGATCGAGGTCGAGTCGGCGCTCGACGGAACGGTCACCAACAGCGGAGTCGAGCGCTACCGGCAGCTGGCCGGCCGTCACCTCACCCACGTCCATACCGGGACGTCGGCCCCCGACACCATGTGGCTGCGCTGCCGCACCAGTACCTCCGACATCAGGATCGGCCTGGCGGCCCGCACAGTGACCGACGTGGTCGACGTGGTCGACGTGGGCGACGTTGCCCATGTGCCGGCCTCGGCCGAGCCGACCACCCGCCACGAGAACCTGCGGGTCGCCCAGCTCCTGCGCCTGCCACTGACCCCGGGCCGGACCGTCACCGTCGACAAGACGATCGCCCTGCACACCTCCCGGGACCCGGCGATCAGCGACCCGCTGCACGCCGCCGTCGACCGGGTGAAGCGCGCCCCGGGCTTCGACGCCCTGCTGGCCTCGCACAGCACGGCCTGGCGCCAGCTGTGGCGCGCCGCCGAACTCGACGTGCCGAACAGCGCGGGCCCGATCCTGCGGCTTCACCTCTTCCACGTACTGCAGACGCTCTCCCCGCACACCGCCGAACTCGACGTCGGAGTTCCGGCCCGCGGTCTGCACGGCGAGGCCTACCGCGGCCATGTCTTCTGGGACGAACTCTTCGTCCTGCCCTGTCTGAACCTGCACTTCCCCGAGGTCTCCCGGGCCCTGCTCAGCTACCGCCACCGGCGCCTGGAGCGGGCCTGCTTCGCCGCTCGGGACGCCGGGCGAGCCGGGGCCATGTACCCCTGGCAGAGCGGCAGCAACGGCCGCGAGGAGACCCAGCAACTGCACCTCAACCCGCTCTCGGGACGGTGGCTGCCCGACCACTCCCGGCTTCAGTACCACGTCGGCTCTGCGATCGCCTACAACGTGTGGCAGTACTGCGAGGCGAGCGACGACATGGAGTTCCTGCACACCAAGGGCGCCGAAATGCTGCTGCAGATCGCCCGGTTCTGGGCAGACGCGGCGGCGTACGACAGGACCCTCGGCCGCTACCGGATCCGCGGAGTCGTAGGCCCCGACGAGTACCACGACGCCTACCCCGGCGCGAGCGAGGCGGGCCTCGACGACAACGCGTACACCAACGTCACCGCTGCCTGGGTGCTCGCCCGCGCCCTCGACGTACTGCGCTGTCTCCCGGAGCCACGCCGCAGGGATCTCGTCGAACGCACCGGACTCGCCGACGGCGAACTCGACGCGTGGGAGGAGGTCTCCCGCAAGCTGCATGTGCCCTTCCACGCCGGGGTGATCAGCCAGTTCGAGGGCTACGGCGAACTCACGGAACTCGACTGGGACACCTACCGGGACCGCTACGGCGACATCCGGCGCCTCGACCGGATCCTGGAGGCAGAAGGGGACACGGTCAACAACTATCAGGCGTCCAAGCAGGCCGACGTGCTGATGCTCGGCTACCTCTTCTCACCGGCCGAACTCCAGGGACTCTTCAGCCGGCTCGGATACGAGCTGGACGACACCGTCTGGCAGCGCACCGTGGACCACTATCTGCGCCGCACCAGCCACGGCTCGACGCTCAGCAGCCTCGTGCACGGCTGGGTGCTGGCGAGGGTACGGCGCGCCGAGGCATGGGCGTTCTGCCAGGAGGCGCTGGCCGGGGACATCGCCGATCTGCAGGGCGGCACCACGGGGGAGGGCATTCACCTCGGCGCGATGGCCGGCACCCTCGATCTCGTACAGCGAGGACTGACCGGCCTGGAGACACGGGGCGGCACGCTGCGGCTCGACCCCGTGCCGCTGCCGGAGCTGTCGGAGTACGGCTTCGCGATCCGCTACCAGGGGCACTGGGGCGTACGGCTCCGGCTGAGCGCGGGACAACTGCAGATCACCGTGCCCGACTCCGACCGGTCACCGATCGACATCGCCCTGCCGGACAGCACCGTCTCCGTGGCGCCTGGGGAATCGTGCGCCCTGGCCCTGCCCCAGGAGCAGCCCACGGGCCAGGACGGGACGGCGACCGGCGGGCATCAGGTGTGAGCCGGGCCTACGTCCCCACTGTCCAGCTGTACGGCGGACCGAGGGGCGGTTCCGGCGCGGCGCCCACCCTCTCCATGTCGCGGTCCGCGACCCGCATCAAATGACCCGCGAGGTCTTTGAGCGCGCGGCCGGCCGCGAGCTCGTCACCGATTTCGGGGACGTCCGCGTCCTCTGCGCTGCACCGTGCGGTCCCCTGCCCCGTGAGTGTTGAGGCCCCGGTGTCCAGCACCGCCCGCGCCTTCGTCGTTCCGTCCTCCTCCGACAGGTACAGACCGACCTTCCATTCCAGAGTCCGTTTCATGGTCTGCCTCCTCGCGCACACGCGGCATCGGGGCGCCGCCGCGTGGTCCTGTCTCCAGGGTCCACCCACCCGGGTCCGGCCGCGAGGTCCACCCTGGAGGATCGTCACGGGTGCGTGGTGACGTCTTCGCTCTGGCGTGCTTCGGTGGGTTCTCCGCGGCGTACCGAGCCGGGGGCGCGGGCCGCCGGGTGGTCGGCGTGGGCCGAGGAGCTCAGTTGCCAGGGGACGCTGGTGACCATGACGCCGGGAGTGAAGAGCAGGCGGCTCTTGAGCCACAGCGCGGACTGGTTGTGCAGCAGGTTTTCCCACCAGTGGCCGACGACGTACTCGGGGATGAAGACCGCGACCACGTCCCGCGGGCTGTCGCGCCTTATCGAGCGGACGTACTCCAGGACGGAGCCGGTGATCTCGCGGTAGGGGGAGTCGAGGACCTTGAGCGGTACCTGGATCCCGTACTCCTCCCACTGGCGCTGGAGCGCGGCGGCCCCGTCCCGGTCGACCGCGACGGTGAGGGCTTCCAGGCGGTCCGGCCGGAAGGCGCGGGCGTATGCCAGTGCCCGCAGGGTCGGCTTGTGGATGGTGGAGACCAGGACGACGGCCAGCACGCGGGAGGGCGGCACCATCTCGCTGCGCGGGTCGGTGACGGCGAGTTCGGCCGCGGTGGCGTCGTAGTGACGGCGGATGCCGCGCATCATCACCCACAGCACGATGGCGGCGAGCACTGCCAGCCAGGCGCCCTCGGTGAACTTGGTGGCCAGGACGATGACCAGGACCAGGGAGGTGACGACCGCGCCGGTCGCGTTGATGACCCTGGCCACCTGATGGCGACGGCGGACGGCGGGGTTGGTCTCGGTGAGCAGTTCGCGGTTCCAGTGCCGGACCATGCCCGTCTGGGAGAGCGTGAAGGAGGTGAACACGCCCAGGATGTAGAGGTGGATGAGGCTGGTGACATCCGCCTTGTACGCCCACAGCAGCAGGCCGGCGACGACCGCCAGGGCCAGGATGCCGTTGGAGAAGGCGAGCCGGTCGCCGCGGTTGTGCAGCTGGCGCGGCAGATAGCGGTGCTGCGCGAGGATCGAGGCGAGCAGTGGGAAGCCGTTGTAGGCGGTGTTCGCGGCGAGGATCAGCACCAGGGCGGTGGCGGCCTGGATGAAGTAGAAGCCGACGCTGTTCTCGCCGCCGAAGACGGAGGCCGCCAGCTGGGCGATGACGGTGCGCTGGGTGTACGACTCGCAGTCCGTGAGCCCGGTCAGCCGGCATGGGTCTTCGACGATGTGCACCTTGGCGACGATCGCGAGGGTGGTGACGCCGACGAACATGGTGATGGCGATGATGCCCATCGCGGCCATGGTGGTCGCGGCGTTCTCGGACTTGGGCTTGCGGAAGGCAGGCACGCCGTTGGAGATCGCCTCCACGCCGGTCAGTGCCGTACAGCCGCTGGAGAACGCGCGCAGGACCAGCATCACCAGGGCCAGTCCTGCCAGGTTCACGTCCCCGGGCTCAGGCTCGACGCCGTACGCGGCGCTCTCGGCCACCGGCGCGTCACCGAGCAGGTAGCGGAACAGGCCGGTGCCGACCATGATCAGTACGCCGCCGATGAACAGATAGGTCGGGGCCGCGAACGCCTGGCCGGACTCGCGTACGCCGCGCAGGTTCATGGCGGTCAGGACGGCGACGAAGGTGAGCGCCATCGGCACCCGGTGTTCGACCAGGGCGGGCATCGCCGAGATGATGTTGTCCACGCCGGAGGCGACCGAGACGGCCACGGTCATCACGTAGTCGACCAGCAGCGAGGCGGCGACCACAAGACCGGCGGACGGGCCCAGGTTCGTCGAGGCGACCTCGTAGGAGCCCCCGCCGCTCGGATAGGCGTGCACCACCTGGCGGTAGGAGAGCACCACCACGGTCATCAGCGAGACGACCGCGGCCGCGATCCATGGCGTGAAATGCAGGTACGCCAGGCCGCCCAGGGTGAGGACCAGCAGGATCTCCTGCGTGGCATAAGCCACCGAGGACAACGGGTCGGACGCGAAGATCGGCAGGGCGAGACGCTTGGGCAGCAGCGTCTCGCCCAGCTCCTCGCTGCGCCTGGCCCGGCCGATGACCAGCCGCTTGAGTATCCCCGTCACATTCAGCACGGCGCGAGGGTATGTCGCCCCACCCGCTCAGCAGCACGACTCCGAGAGGGGAGGGGATCAAGAACTCGTTAGGATTCCCTGTCGCTGCGTACATATGGCGCAATTACGCCCGCAGCAGCCGATCGGAACCTCGGTGCCCGGGTGTTGAGCGCCTGCCGGGCGCAGAAGGCGACCGGTGTTCACGTCATCGGGGCCAGGATGCGCCGGGCCTGCCGTCCCGAGCCGAGCAGCCGGCCGTCCGCCGTCCACACTGTGCTGTCGTCGACCGCCCAGCCGCTTCCCGCGTGTTCGGTACGGATACGGACCAGTGCCCAGCCGTCGACGGGCCCACGGTCCAGGGCGTCGCCGTAGTGGACGGTCAGTTCGGCCGAGGGAACGGGCCTTGGTGCGGTCCAGCGCGCGAAGAGCGCGGGGGGCAGGGCATCCGCCAGGATGACGACCGCCTCGGCGTCCAGCCCGCGCCCGTCGGCGAAACGCACCCATGCCGTCAATTCGGCGCGGTCGCCGCCGCCGAGTGGCCGTGCCGGGGTCGCGGGACGTATCTCGAGGTGCCGCGCGAACGCGGCCAGACGCTCCGGCAGCTCCAGCGCCTCGCAGTCGTCCGCCCCGGGCACGGCGGGGATCTGGCTGCCGTCGTAACCGGGGCCGGGGTGCGGAGTGCCGAACACCGCTGAGCCCCGCAGCACTGCGGCGCCACCCTGCTCGGCGACGAACGACGCGAACGAGGTGCCGCGCCCGGCATGCTCGACCGCGGCCTCGATGCGGAGGGGTTGGTCGCCGACCGGTGCCAGGAAGTGCGTGGTGAGTGTCCGCACGACGGACGCGTCGCCGAGCAGGCCGCGCATTCCGGCCAGCCCCTGCGCCGCCAGATATCCGCCGTGAACGCCGGCCCACGACCACCACGAACGGCCGACGCTGACCGTTGTCCCCGAAGCCGTCACGCTCATGTCGCCGCACCGTCCTCAATGAGTTTGAAAACCAGACTTACTGTTGCACCCTACTCCAGCAGACTGGAAGAGCGAACCCGTCGAGGGAGTGACCATCCTGGAGTCAGGACCGCGTCGTGCTGGCGCACTCGGGCCGGACGCGGGCGAGGAGGTGTGCGATGAATCGGACGCTGGACTGGAGCGTCCACCTCCACCTGTCGGAGGAGGACGGCACGACGAAAGCCCGCGCGGTACTGGACACCGGTACCGCAACGCTCACCGGTCACGGGGTCGCCCGCTGCAACCCTCAGGACGTGGACATCCCCACGATCGGCGACGAACTCTCGGCGAGCCGTGCGATGAAGGACCTCGCGGGGCAGCTGATGAGGGCGGCCGACGCCGAACTGGAGGCCGCGGGCGCCGGAACGACGAGCGGGCGCGCCGGGCCGCCGTACAGCTGGTCGGACACGCCCTAGAGCCGCGCGCAGCCCCGTCATCAGCCGGGCGGGCGGTGTGCGACGTCGCGGACGTCGTGCACCGGCACAGGTGCGGCGTCGTAGGAGGGGCCGTCCCCGAGGCGGATCACCATCCGTACGCGCAGCTACTCCGACCGGTCGTTCGCGGTGCGGAGTGGGGGTCGGGGCGCCTAGGCTCGGCTGTGTGCTGCGCATCGTTGACGAACTGGCTGGCCGTGGTCCGCTGCGGATCTGCGCCCATGTGCCACCGCACGGCGGGCCGGGCGTCCTGACCGGTCTGCGCGTGCTGCTCGTCGCGGATGTGCTGGCGCGCGTCGTCGAGCTGCGCGGCAGACAGGTCCTGCTGGGACGGACGGGCCCGGGGGTCCCGTCGGCCGCCGCTGTGGGCATCCGGTCGGCCGATGCCCACGGGACCCCGGACCACATCGCCGACCTGCTCGGAGGCCCACCCGGCGTACACCTCACCGACCGCGCGTACGAGGGCGGAAGCGGCGCCTCCCTGCAGGTGGCGGAGGCGCATACCTCCGTGTCCATGGCGGGACTCGAGGAGCAGGATCCGCTTGCCGTACGCCTGCTGCTGCTCTCCCACGCCCACCATGAGCCGGTCACGCTGCGTGCCGAAGGCCTCGACGAGGCCCGCCGCACGCTGGCCCGATGGCGGCGTGCCGTAGCCGATTGGGCGGAACAGCCGTCGAAGCCGATGCCCGCCGACCGCCTGCGCCCGGCCCGTACCGCGCTGGAGGACAGTCTCGGCACCACCGCCGTACTCGACCTGCTGCGGGATCTGGAGGCGGCCACGGACGTGCCGGCCGGAGCGAAGTTCGAGACGTTCGCCCATCTGGACCGCGTACTCGGCCTGGAACTCGCCCGCGAGACCGGCCACCCGCACCCCGCCGGAGCGCCGGTATGAGCCCGCTGCGGAGGCTGGTCGTCCTGCGGCACGCCAAGTCCGCACGGCCCGAGGGCGTTCCCGACCATGACCGCCCGCTCGCCCCGCGCGGCCTGCGCGACGCCCCCGCCGCCGGCCGCTGGCTGGCAGAAGCCGACTGTCTGCCCGACCTTGTCCTGTGCTCCACCGCCCGCCGTACCCGCCAGACCTGGGAGCTGGCCGCCCGGGAGCTGGGCAGCACCCCGCCGGTGCGATACGATCCGCGGCTCTACGGGGCGGACGACGAGCCTCTTCTCGAAGCCGTGTGCGCAGTGCCCGACGATGTCGGGACGTTGCTGCTGATCGGGCACAACCCCGGCCTCCAGGACCTGATCCTGCTGCTCGCCGGAGAGGCACTCGGCGGCACAATGCAGCGCGCACAGACCAAGTTCCCGACGTCCGCCGTCGCCGTGCTGACCTGGCGTGGCACATGGTCGGCTCTCGCGCCGGGCGCCGCGCTGCTCACCGACCTGGCCGTCCCCCGTGGACAGCGGTGAGCCCCGCTGAGCGTCCCCGGAGCGGGCGACGAACTCCTGTGACGATCGGACCGAGGAGCAGTGGATGTACAGCGCAGACTTGCTGGCAGACGCGTTCGAGCGCGTCCGGGAGGCAGTACACGGCGCGGTCGAGGGGCTTTCTGCGGACGACCTCAACGCCCGGCTGGACGCCGACGCGAACTCGATCGCCTGGCTCGTGTGGCATCTGTCGCGCATCCAGGACGATCACGTGGCTGATGCGGGTGATGTGGAGCAGGTGTGGCTCTCCCAGGGCTGGGCGGACCGCTTCGAACTGCCCTTTCCCAGGAGAGCGACCGGGTTCGGCCACGCCAGCAGGCAGGTCGCCGCGGTACAGGTCCAGTCGGCCGAGCCGCTGCTCGGCTACTACGACGCCGTCCACGAGCAGACCCTGCGGTTCGTCCGCGGGCTCGACGACGCGGCACTGGACCGCGTTGTGGACGAGTCCTGGTCCCCGCCGGTCACCCTGGGCGTCCGACTGATCAGCGTCCTCTCCGACGACCTGCAACACGCCGGCCAGGCAGCATTCATCCGAGGCTCGCTGGAGCGCCGTTGAGAAGGAGCTGTTCGGTCCAGATCGTCTTGCCGTCGCGGGTGTACCGGGTGCCCCACCGCTCGGTGAGCTGGGCCACCAGGAAGAGCCCGCGGCCGCCCTCGTCGGTGGTGCGGGCCCGGCGGAGGTGCGGCGAAGTGCTGCCGGTGTCGGAAATCTCGCAGATGAGGTGGCTGTCACGGATGAGCCGCAGGGCGATCGGCCCGTTGCCGTACCGGTAGGCGTTGGTGACCAGCTCGCTGACGATCAGCTCGGTGGTGAAGGTCATCTCCTCCAGCCCCCACTCCGCCAGCTGGGATGCCGTCAGAGCCCGGGCCCGAGCGGCGGCGGTTGCTTCCACGGGCAGCTCCCATGTGGCCACCTTCTCCGCCGCCAGGACGCGGGTACGGGCGATGAGCAGAGCCACGTCATCGGCAACGTCATCGGTGGGCCGGTCACGCAGCAATGCGCCCTCCACCGCCCTGCATGTCTCCTCCAGCGAGCGGGTCGCCGGGGTCAGTGCCCCGCACAGATCCGCCAGACTCTCGTCGACGTCTCGCTTGAGGGCCTGGATGAGGCCGTCGGTGTACAGGGTCAGGAGGCTGCCTTCTGCCAGTTCCAGCTCGGCTGTCTCGAAGGGCAGCCCACCCAGGCCAAGCGGCGGGCCTGCAGGCAGTTCGAGGAGGTGAACCTGTCCGGACGGCGTCACCACCGCGGGCGGCGGGTGGCCGGCGCGGGCCAGGACGCAGTGCCGCGAGACGGGGTCGTAGACCGCGTACAGGCAGGTTGCGCCAATGACCTGAGGGGAACGGTCGTCGGTCGGCTCCTGCTCGGCCGCCAGACGGTCCACGAGATCATCGAGGTGGGAGAGGACCTCGTCAGGAGTGAGGTCGAGGTTGGCCAGGGTGTGTACGGCGGTGCGCAGCCGGCCCATCGTGGCCGCCGCGTGGATGCCGCGGCCGACCACGTCGCCGACGACGAGGGCGACGCGGAGCCCGGAGAGCGGGATGACGTCGAACCAGTCACCGCCGACGCCGGTCGTCGCGTCGGCCGGAAGGTAGCGGTGGGCGATCTCGACCGCCGGGTGCGCGGGCACCTCGTGCGGGAGCAGGCTGTGCTGCAGTGTGAGGGCGGCGTCGTGCTGCTGGGTGTAGCGGCGTGCGTTGTCGATGGAGACGGCGGCGCGGGCGGCGAACTCCTCGGCGAGTGTGAGGTCGTCCTCCTCGAATGGCTCGACCCGTTGCGACCGCCACAGACTGAGCAGGCCGAGCACGAGCCCCCGCGCGACCAGCGGCACCACCATCAGCGAGTGGATACCCAGGCTGAGGGCGCGCTCAGCCCGCTCCGGGTCCAGGGGGAGCCACCCGGCAGGACCTTCCAGCTGCGCTTCGAGGACCGGACGCCGCTCGGCCAGGCACCGCGCCTGCACAGTTTCCGGCGGTATGTGAATCGTGTGGCCCACCGGATACATCACCTCCGCCGCCTCCGACAGGATGCTGCGGATCGCCGTCCGGCGCACGGGTCCGAACGTCTCCTGGGTGGGCTCTGCACCGCGGGTCACCGGCTCCAGCAGGTCCACGGAGACGCAGTCGGCGAGGTCGGGGACCGCCACCTCGGCAAGCTCACGCGCCGTCTCCGCCACGTCCAGGGTGGTTCCGATGCGTGCGCTGGCCTCGTTCAGCAGAGCCAGCCGACGGCGGGCCCGATAGCGTTCGGTCACGTCCTCGACTGTCTGCGTGACCCCGAGGATCCGTCCGGAGGGGTCCTCCATCCGGAAGGCCGATACCGATACGACCAGTTCACGGCCGGGATCCCGCCGCAGATGGCAGGGCTGCTCGGTGAAGATCGAGGACCGGCCCGTCTCCAGTACCTCCCGCAACTGCCTCTCCACGGCGTCGCTGTCCTGCCGGATCAGGAATTCGCTGATGCGGAGCCCGCGATGCCGCTCGGCCGGTATCTGACTGAACTTGGTGAGCGCCCGGTTCACACGCAGGATGCTCAGGTCCGGGGCGTGGACGGAGAGACCGATCGGGGAACGGCGGAACAGCCCGTCCAGGACCGACCGGTCCGTCTCCCACTGGACCACCTCCTCAGCGGGCGCACCGACGAGGATCCATTCGCGGGGGGAGTCGCCTCTCACGGTCAATCGGGCCCGACACCCCAATTCCACACGATGGCCGTCGCGATGCCGGACGGGCACGACCCCGAACCAGCCCCGGTCGCGTACGCACGCGGCCACCGCGTCCATGACGACGTCCTGGTCGCGCGGGTCGACCAGAAAGTCGACCGCCGGCCTCCCGAGCGCCTCCTCGGGCGGGTAGCCGAGCAGCGCCTCGGCCCGCTCGCTCCAGCCGACGACCCTCCCGCGGTCGTCCAGCACCACCAGGGCCGCGCGCCGCACCGCGAACGGGTCTTCCGGGCCCTCGCTGAACGTTGTCACCGGAGTGTCCATCCCTACCACCCTTGCACCTTCCGAGCGGTGCCGCCCGAGCGGTGCGGCCCGGGTCGGCTCCTCACAGGGCCCCGCGGAGGCAGAGTTCTGGCGAGGAGCACTGCCACATCGTCCTGGGCCGCGGAGGGCAGCAATCGGCCGAGGACGCGGTCGCAGATCTCCTCCAACGGGCGGTCGAGTTGTCGCAGCGCCTCGGCGAGCTCCTGCATTCCCTGGTCGAGGTCTCTGTCGCGAGCCTCGATGAGACCGTCGGTGTAAAGCGCCAGCAGACTGCCGGGAGGCAGCGGCACCTGCTGGGTCTGGAAGTCCTGGCCTCCCGCTCCCAGGGGCGTACCCGGCGGGCCGTCGAGGAACGCGGTCGTCCCCCGGGTGTCGACCACGGCCGGAGGTGGATGGCCGGCCCTGGCGATCAGGCATCCGCCGGCAGCCGGGTCGTGCACCGCGTAGACGCACGTCGCCATTTCGTTCTCCCCCAGGTCGGCCACGGCGGCGTCCAGGGAGCAGAGGATCTGAGCCGGGGGGATGCCGTGACGTGCCAGCGTTCGCACCGCTGTGCGCAGCTGTCCCATGACGGCCGCCGCATGGATTCCGTGCCCCATGACGTCCCCGATCACCAGCCCGGTCCTGCCGTCGGGCAGGACGATGACGTCGAACCAGTCGCCGCCGACCTCGTGGTCGCTTGCGGGGAGGTAGCGCCCGGTGAGCTCCAGGCCGGTCACTTCCGGCAGCTTGTTGTTCGTCAGGCTGCGCTGCAGAGTGAGGGCCGCCTTTCGCTGCCTGGTGTACATGCGAGCGTTGTCGATGTTCAGCGCGGCTCGGGCGACCAGCTCGTCGATGAGCAGGCAGTCCTGCTCGTCCAGCGGCTCGCGGCTGCGGGTCCGCGTCACCACCACGGCGCCGAGCACCTTGCCGCGGGCGACCAGCGGGACCAGGCGCGCGGAGCGCACACGGGCAGCGAGGTACGTACGCACTCGCTCGGCGCGCGGATCGTTGATCAGCGCCGGGATGTCGGACAGGTAGAGGTTCATGGGGTGCCCATCGGCGATGACCCGCTCGTACACCGAGCCGAGCGGCACCTGGAAGGTCATGCCTACCGCGAGCTTCTCGGTGGGGGCGGACGGATCGGTGAAGGCAACCGCCATACGACGCGCCACGCCGTGGGTGGATGCGGCGGCCTCATCGGGGTCGAGTACCTCTTCCAGCAGTTGTACGTCGGCCGAGTCGACCAGCTCGGGCACCAGCACCTGCACCACTTCTTCGGCGGTCTGCCGCAGGTCCAATGTGGTCCCTATCCGCGTGCCCGACTCGGCGAGCAGCATGAAGCGTTGCCGCGCCCGCTCGGCCTCGACCTGCGCCTGCTGCTTTTCTGTGATGTCGATCAGGGAAGCAATCACTCCCAGCGGCCGGCCGGCGCTGCCGAGCAGCGGAGCATAGGAGCAGGACCAGGTCCGGTCGTGATCGGGATCGGCCGGGGTGCGACCGGTGCGGCGTACGTCGATGACTGCCCTGCGGCTGTCCAGCACCTGCTGCATCACAGCCTCCAGCGCCGCGGCGTTGACCCCTGGCGCGACCTCCGCCGGCCGCTTGCCGAGGTGCTCGGCCGCGGAGACGCCGTTCATCTGGGCCAGCGCGTCGTTGACCCGGAGAAAGCGCAGATCGGGGCCGAGCGTGGCCAGACCGATGGGGGACTGGGTGAACAGACCTTCCAGGGCCGCCAGCGAATCGCGCATTTTCAGCACCGCGGAGGTCTCCACTGCGATGGCCAGGAGGCCCCTTCCGCCCTGCGGGTCCGCAGAGGGGCAGATCCACATCTCCATCGGCACGAGGTGCCCGTCGCGGTGCCGCACCGGGAGGGTTCCGACCACAGCCTCACCCGCCATGACCTTCTGCGTCAGCCGGTCGGCCAGCTCCCGGTCGGACTCGGGGACCAGCATCGGGATCCCGTACCGGCCGAGCAGCTGCTCGGGCGCGTAGCCGAGCAGGTCCTGGGCGGCGAGCGACCACTCCACGACGCGCCCCTGCGCGTCGACCCTCCACAGCGCGATCGGAAGCAGGTCGCTGAGCACACTCGCGTGCCCGATTGCGGACAGGGGCAGATCCGGCACATCACTCGTCGACTCGTGTGTGTCCACGCAATGACCTCACCCCGGGGCGTGGGGGCCTCTGCTTGCCGACCACTCCCTGGCGATCTTCCGGGCGGGTGCTGCCGACGCATAAGTCGATGCAGCGTCTTCGGGTACGGCGACTTTGGGCGCAGCATTTTCGGGGCGCAATTGCTAACACATCAGCCTATCCGAGGCGGTGGTATGGGCGAATTGAGCCCCTCGTGCCCGATGGCTCACGAGAGCTGTTTCAAGGTGCTCAGAGCGTGGGTGGGGCCCAGGGTCCGGGAGGCTCGATGGAACTCGTCTCCCGGACCCTGGGCCCATTTCGATGGCTGTCATGTTGTTCGCGTGTCTCTGTGTCCTCGATAGTTCCTCCTTCCGCCGTCAGGCGCGGCCCTCTATACGGGGCCGAGGCAGGCATGGGAGCTCGAACCACACCACCTTCCCGGCGTTTGTACGTTCGCTGCCCCAGCGGCGGGCCAGCCGGTTCAGCATGTGCAGCCCCCGCCCCTCCTCGTCGTGCTCCTCGACGTGGCGCCTGAGGGGTCCGACCGGGTTCGCGTCCTCGATCTCGCAGCGCAGCCCACCGTGCGGGGAGGGCAGGCAGAAGGTGAGGCGGACCGGCCCCCACGCGTGGCGCAGGGCGTTGGTGACCAGCTCGCTGACGAGCAGCACCGTGTCGTCGATCTGCTCGTCGAGCGCCCAGTCGGCCAGCTGGGCACGGCTGAGCCGCCGTGCTTCACGCACTGATGACGGGTCGCTGGGCAGGAGCCAGGACCTCTTACGGGCGGGCCGGGCCGGGGGAGTGCCGAGCTCGGGGTGCCACGGCCCAGTGGCCGCGGTCTCTGGCACGGCCGCGGTCTCTGGCACGGGCGCGGTGAACGGTTTCATGCCGCCCTGCCCTCCATGGCCTGACCGGTTGGGGCGGACCCGCCGTCGGGGAGGAGTTCACCCATGTCCTCGAAAACCGTTACGCCGTTACAGAGGCGGCCCCACCCCTGCTCGGGGTAGTAGGCCACGAGGCGGGCGGCGTCATGGTCGGGCGCGGTTGAGGAGGGACAGGATGGCTGGTGCTGGCACATTGCTCGGAACCTTCGATTCTCCGCCCGGCTCGGACGGATCTCGTATGACGCGACCATCATGTGCCGTCGGCGAAAGTGACGGGGAGGGGATATATCCCCGGATCGGTACCTGAAACGACCCACAGGGGCCCGTGAGGTGTCGCAGGGTGACGGCGTCATCGCTCCACGTGCGGCTCCGCTGCGGATCCCCGTACAGCGGATCCCCGTATGTCCGGGCCCACGTCACTGGCCGACCGCCGCCTCCCGAGGGGCCTACGGAGCCGGGGCCGAGGAGTCGTACAACGCCCAGTCCGCCGCCTGGTCGAGTCCCATCTTCGTGCCGCGCCGGACTGCCGCGGCGTATCTGCGCTCGCCGAGATCGGTGCGGAGCCGGGTCTCGGTCCTCTCGTGTCCCGCGGCCATGTGCCTGAATCCGGACTGCGAGATCCCTATGGAACGCCACACGACCTCGGCCGCGCCCAGCAGCCGGGCCCCGCGTTCCGCCTCGCCGGCTGAGGCGGCGGTCCAGGCCAGCGCCTCCAGGCACAGGGCGATTCCCCACCCGTCCCCTACGACCCGGCGTGCGGTCAGGGCATCGCGGAGGAGTTCTGCCGCACGGCGTGGCTCGCCCTGGCGCCAGAGATGGAGGCCGAGCGCCCACAGGGCGTAGGAGCGGGACCAGGGCGCGTGCGCCTGGTCGCACAGGTCCAGGCACTCCTTCCCGACATCCTCGGCACGCGGATCGCCCGACATGGCGCAAGCCATGGTGAGCTGGTAGAGGGCGGTCATCAGGCCGTTGCGGTCGCCGGACGCGCGGTGGCCTTCCACGGCTTCCTCCAGAAGGCCGATCGCCTGCTGGAAGTCGCCTTCGTAGAGCGCGCGTCCGCCCAGGTACTGCGTTGCATGGACCAGGGTGGGCCCATCGTGAAGCCGGAGAGCGAGGGCCCGGCACTCCTCCAGCTGTGGCAGCGCGGAGGCCGTGTCGCCCCGGAGCACCGACAGCCAGCCGTCCACCCACAGCGCCTTGCCACGGGCCACCGTGTCCTGCGGCGCCAGCGCCAGCGCCCTGCCGAGCCAGTGACGGCCCTCGCTGAGCAGTCCGCTGCACAGCCAGTGGAACCACAGCGACGAGGCGATCTCCAGCCCCGCCTGTTTCTGGCCGGGCTCGCTGAGACAGAACTCCAGGGCGGTGCGGAGGTTGGCGTGCTCGCTCTGCAGCCGGGTGAGCCAGGTCTCCTGACGCGGGCTCAGCCAATCTGCCTCCGCGCGGTCCACCAACTGGTGGTACCAGTCCCGGTGGCGGCGCTGGAGGGCCGGCTTCTCCCCGGCCTCGGCCAGACGCTCCGCGCCGTACTGCCGGATCGTCTCCAGCAGGCGGTAGCGCACCTGGGCGTCCTGCTCCTCCCGGATCAGGACCGACTTGTCGACCAGCCCCGCCACCAGGTCGAGGACGCGCTCCTCGGGTATGCCGTCACCGGAGCAGACCGCTTCGACCGCCTCCAGCCCGCAGCTCCCGGCGAAGACCGACACACGCGCCCACAGCCGCTGCTCACCGGGGGAGCACAGATCGAAGCTCCAGTCGATCGACGCGCGCAAGGTCTGGTGCCGGGGCAGATCCGCGGCGGTGTCAGCCGGAGACAGCTCAAGGCGCTCCTCCAGCCGTCGGAGGAGCTCCTGAGGCGTGAGCGTCCTCAGTTGCGCCGCGGCCAGTTCGATGGCGAGCGGGATCCCGTCCAGGCGCCGGCAGAGCCGGACGACCGTCTCCAGGTTCTCGGGGCCGAGAGCGAAATCCGGCGACGCCTCCTCCGCCCGCCGCTGGAAGAGCCTGACCGCAGCATAGTGGCCGACCGCCGCGGGGCGGAGTGCTCGATGGGGTTCCGGCACGGCCAGTGCAGGCACCGAGAGGACGGACTCGCCGTACACCCCCAGGGGCTGGCGGCTGGTGGCCAGCACACACAGCCGGGGAGCCGCCCGCAACAAGTGGTCGGTGAGTGCCGCGCAGCTGTCCAGGATGTGCTCGCAGTTGTCCAGAACCAGCAGGGCACGCGCGTCGCGCAGATGGTCGCAGAGCAGGTCCGTCGGGTCTCTGGCCGACTGGTCCCGCAGCCCGAGCGCGGTCGCGACGGTCTGCGGGAGCAGCCCTTCGCCCTCCAGCGCGCCGAGCTCGACCAGCCACACGCCGTCGGGGAACGCTCTGCGCACCTCGTCGGCAACTCCTGCCGCCAGCTTGGTCTTGCCCACCCCGCCCACGCCCGTGAGGGTCACCAGGCGAGAGTGCCGCAGCATCCGTTTGGCATCGGCCAGCTGCCGTCGGCGGCCGATGAGCGCGGACACGTCGCCGAAGGAAGCGCCCCGCCGGAGACGGGGACGAGTGCCATTGGCACCGTAGGCGGACATAACACCATGGTTGCACCCTGCGGGAGGCGGAGCCGGATCGCTCTTCGACCCTTGCCGGGCGGCAGGGGACCGGCCGAGCTGCGGAGGAATACGCTGGATTGCGTCGGACCGGTTCGCAATCGGCAGGTGCGCCGTGGACCGGGACCGATCCGAGGAATCGATGGCTGTCGTGACACCAAGCGTTTCGACACGTCGGCAGGAAGGCAAGCTGCCTGCCGAGGTGACGAGCTTCGTGGGGCGTCGGCACGAGGTGGCCGAGGTCCGTCGCAGCCTGTCCGGATCGCGCCTGGTGACGCTCACGGGCGTGGGGGGAGTCGGCAAGACGCGGCTGGCGTCACGTGTCGCGGCCGAGGTCCGGTCGGCATTTCCGGACGGTGTGTGGCTGGTCGAACTCGCCGGGCTGGAGAATCCCGAGCTGCTCGCCCAGACCGTCGGCGAAGCGCTGGAGATCCGGGACCATTCGTCCCGGCCGCCACTGGACGTCCTCACCGACCACCTCCGGGACAAGCGCATGCTGGTGATCCTGGACAACTGCGAGCATCTGCTGCCGCAGTGCGCGATCCTGGCCGACTCGCTACTGCGCTCCACCGCCGACCTCAAGATCCTGGCCACCAGCCGGCAGGTACTGGGCCTGACATACGAGCACACCCTGGCCGTGCCGACGCTGGCCCTGCCGAGCACCGATCACCCCCGGCTGCCCACCAAGTCGCTGGCCCGGTGCGACGCCGTACGACTGTTCATCGAGAGGGCGGGCGCCGTCCTGCCAGGGTTCTCCGTCACCGAGGCCAACCGCGAAGCGGTGGAACGCATCTGCCGGCAGCTGGACGGCATCCCCCTGGGAATCGAGCTTGCCGCCGTCCGGCTGCGTGCCCTCTCCGTTCAACAGCTGCTGGAGCGGCTGGACGACCGGTTCCAGCTGCTCACCGCCGGTTCGCGTGCGGTGCTCCCGCGCCACCGGACACTGCGCGCGCTGATCGACTGGAGTTACGTTCTGTGCACCGACCAGGAGCGACTGCTCTGGGCTCGCGCCTCGGTATTCACCGGCGGCTTCGACCTGGAGGCGGCCGAGCAGGTGTGCTCCGGCGACGGCATCAGCCGCGACGAGGTCCTCGACGTGGTGACCGGACTGGTCGACAAGTCCGTCCTTCTCAGGGAGGAGCCCCATGCGACCGTGCGCTACCGGCTGCTGGACACACTGCGGCAGTACGGCCGGGAGCAGCTCGTCGCGGCCGGGCAGATGGCGCTCTGGCAACGGCGCCACCGTGACTACTACCGGCGGCTGGCGGGCGAAGCGCGTGCCGAGCTGTTCGGTCCGTCCCAGGTGGCCTGGTTCACCCGGCTCCACCTGGAGCACACCAACCTGCGCACAGCCCTGGAGTACAGCTTCGCCGAATCCGGCGAGGCCGAGACCGGCCTGGGCATGGCCTCGGACCTGCTCTACCACTGGATCACCAGTTACTACCTCGGCGAGGGACGGCGCTGGCTGGACGAGGGGCTCGCCATCTGCACCGAACCGAGCCAGGTCCGGGCCCGAGCGCTGTGGACCAACAGCTGGCTGGCCGTCATCCAGTCCGAGACCGCCGCCGCGGCGGCCATGCTCGAGGAGAGCGGCAGGCTCGGGGAACGGCTCGCGGACGAGTCCGTACTCGCATACACCGCGCTGTACTCCGGAATGGTCGCCATGTACCGGGGGGACGCCGAATCCGCGATCGGGCTCTACGAGGAGGCGGTCGCCAGGCACCAGGCCACCAACGACCCGGTGGGACTCGCGCTGTCGCTGATCCGCCTCTCCCTGGTCCACTCGTTCCTCGGTGACTCGCCGCACGCCATCTCGATCGGTGAGGAGTCTCTGCGGGTGTGCGACGCCTACGGAGAGGGCTGGCACCGGGCCTACACGATGATGGCGCTCGGAATCGAGGTCTGGCGCCAGGGCGACACCCGTCGCGCCGCCGAACTCGAGAAGGCGAGCCTGGCCTTCAACCGTTCGCTCGACGATCCGCTGGGGGTCGGCGTCAACCTCGAGGTGCTGGCCTGGATCGCCGCCACCGAGGAGCACTATGAGCGAGCCGCCCAGCTCCTGGGCATCCTGCAGACGATCTGGCACGCAATTGGCGCGCCGCTGTCCGGGTACGGGCACCTCGTCAAGTACCACGACGAATGCGAGGCCCGCACGAGCCGGGCCCTCGGTGCGACGGCCTTCCGCGCCGACGTCAAAAAGGGCTCCCGGCTCTCCTACGACGAGGCGCTCGGCTACGCGCTCGAGGAGCACCTGGAGGCGGTGGAACCGGGCGAGGACGACGAGCGGCCCTCCCCGCTCACCCGCCGCGAGACCCAGATCGCCCAGCTGGTCGCGCAAGGGCTGAGCAACAAGGAGATCGCGGCCACGCTGGTGATCGCCCAGCGCACGGCGGAGGGCCACGTCGAGCACATACTGAGCAAACTCGGCTTCACCTCGCGTGCCCAGGTGGCTGTCTGGGTCTTCGAACACGACCGCGCGGCGGGCGGGGACGAGCGCTCTCCAGAGGGCGGTCAGTGACCGGCTGAGTCGGCCGCCGGGATGAGCGTCGCCGCTCGGCAGATCGGTGGTCGATGTCAGGGATGCGTACGCCGTGCCCCGAAGTGACGCGGTTCGGGGAGCATGCGCAGGGGACCTGTGCCCAGGGCCGCTTCCGGCCTCGGCCGGACCGTCGTCCCGGGCACGGGCCGAAGCCGCCAGCGCGTGCTGACGGCGGCGACGGCCAGGGTCGCCTCTGCCATGCCGAAGGCCTCCCCGATACATTTGCGGCCGCCTGCGCCGAAGGGCACCATCGCGCCGCGCGGCACCGATGCCGCTCGCTCGGGGAGCCAGCGATCGGGGTCGAAGCGACTGGGGTCGGGGAAGAGGCCGGGAGAGCGGCCGAGGATGTACGGGCTGTACAGGACGGTCGCCCCCGGCCTCAGCTTCTCCCCGGCGAGTTCCGTCTCGACGGTGACCATCCGGCTGAGCAGCCAGGCCGGCGGGTAGAGGCGAAGGGTTTCTGTGACGACGCGTCGGGCGTAGTCCAGGGCGGGCAGGTCGCCGAACGCGGGCAGTCGACCCTCGAGGACGCGGTCGGCTTCGTCGTGCAACTGCTCCTCGGCCTCGGCGTGTTGACTCAGCAGGTGGAAGGTCCATGCCACGACGCTCGCGGTGGTCTCGGTACCTGCGATCAGCAGGGTCATGACCTGGTCACGGAGGTCCTCATCGGTGAGGCGTTCACCGCTCTCCTCGTCCCGGGCACTGACCAGGATCGACAGCAGGTCCCCGTTGTCCGCCCCCGATCGCCGGCAGCCCTGGACCGTCTCGCCGATGACGGCGCGCAGCCTCGTGCGTGCCTGCTCGAATCGCCTGTTCTCCGGGGTGGGCAGTCTCTCCAGGAGACCGACCGGCGCGGTCATCCGCCGGTAGATGCCCCGGAGGATGATGGGCAGACAATGCTGTACGTCGGCAACGGCCCGGGCATCGGCCGTGGTGGAGAACAAGGTTCGCGTGGTGACCCGGACCGTCAGCGCATGCAGCGTGGCGGCGAGGTCGATGGCACGGCCTTCCCGCCATGAACCGAGCAGGGCGTCTATCTCTTCGCACATCATGGCGGCATACGACGCCGTCCGGCTGGGGTGAAAGGCGGGATACACCAGCCGACGCTGTAATCGGTGCTCCGCCCAGGCGGAGCTGAACAAGCCGTTGCCCACGAGGGGCCGGACCTTGTCGAACAGCGGGCCGCCCTTGTCGTAGGTACGCGGGTCCAGCAGGACCTGTCGCACGAGCTCGGGGTGGCAGGCCATGTAGGCGGGTTGGGGGCCCAGACGGATCTCGACCAGGTCGCCGTGCTCGGGCAGGCCCTCCAGGAACTCCAGCGGACGGCGCCGCAGGGGGATCGCGTGGCCGAGAACGGGGAGCCGGCCGGGGGCGCGGCCCTTCCTCGACGGCGCGGCCACGCCGGTCGTCGAGTGTCCGGTGCCCGGCCGTATGCGTGCAGTGTCTGCCACTCTTCAGCTCCTCGTCATGGATGGTGTCGCCGCCTGCGGACTGCCGCTCTGTGCATCGGTATTGGTATCGGCGCTGGGTCTCGCCCGGAATCGGGTGACGGGTGCGGTGAGGCTGATCCAGCCCGAGGTGGATCCGTCCCAGACGTAGCCGTCGCCGAAGTAGCGAGGCGTGAGGTACTCGAACTCCGCACTGCCACCGATCAGGTGGTCCAGGCCGTTCAGATACGCGCGGATGTCCGCGCGCGTTGCGTGTGGACCGTCCAGCACCTGGTCCCGGGCCGCGATATAGGCCTTCTCATGGTGCTCGACCAGCTCACGGAGCCGGTCGACGCAACTCTGCAGACCGAGTCCCTCGCGCTCGATCAGCACGCGGGCCACCGTCATCTTGTCGCCCTGCGCATGCTCCTTGCGCCACGAGAGCAGGTCGTTGACGATGATCATCTGCCGCATGCAGTGCGTGTGCACGTCTGCGAGCAGCCGATCGCATCCGGTCATGTCGACGCCCGCCGCGTATTCGGTCATCAACCGGATGAAGTCGCAGCCGAAACTGTCCAGACGCACGGTCATGCAGGTCTCGTAGTCCGGCACCCGCTCGGTCAGCTTGAAACGGATCTCCGTGACGCACCCGCGCAGAAACGCCTCGAGAGCACCGGAGAACCGGCGGATCTGACCTGGAGAGAGTCCAGGGCTGATACGACGCCACAGCTCCTTGCCCGCCATGCCGTAGGAAAAGTCCTCGCTCCCGCCGCCGTCACCGTGGAAGTCGTCCATGATGCCGGCGAATACGTCCCGGGCACCGGCCTCATCGGCTCCCAGCGCCGAGCGGTCAGAGACGAAGCTGTCGATGACGGTGACGTACTGGTACCAGTCGGCGACATCGAGTGCCCGCTGCTCGTCGGCGTACGGCACAGTCAGTGGTCCGTACAGTCCGTTCCGCTGACGTAAGAAGGACAGCAGGTCTTCCTCACTCGGGAAACAGTCGCCGAGTCGGCTGCGCACCCAGCCGTTCGACCGGAACTCGATCTGCGCCGCCTTGGGGTGGTAGGCCACGGG
Organism: Streptomyces sp. NPDC002870; assembly: GCF_042888505.1. Classification (NCBI taxonomy): domain Bacteria; kingdom Bacillati; phylum Actinomycetota; class Actinomycetes; order Kitasatosporales; family Streptomycetaceae; genus Streptomyces; species Streptomyces sp. NPDC002870. The sequence goes on along the minus strand of NZ_JBIAPW010000025.1, from coordinate 72,382 downwards.
CAGCAGCCGAGGCAGCTCGGGCAGGAAGAATTCGGTCATGACGTCCTCACGGAAGCGGCGTGGGCAAGGTGGCGCAGGGCTTCGACGGCAGCCCCCGGGAAGGGGGCGAGGTCGAGGGCTTTCATGGCTCGGCGGCAGCGACGGGCGATCATCCGCTCCACCGCGAGGCGGGCGCCGGTGGCTTCCAGAACTGCCCGTACGGAGTCCGCCTGGTCCTCGGGCAGCTCGGGGCGGCCCACCAGAGCACGCAGAAGGCGGAGTTGCGCAGGAGTGGCTCGTGCGACGGCGAGGGCCATCAGCACGGTGCACTTGCCCCGGCGGTGCGTCCACCACGCCGAGCGCCGCACGCAGTTGGAGGGGTGTGAGGCCGCTGAGTGGAGCAACTCGCCGGACCAGGTCAGTGCGAGGTCGCCGAGCAGGCCGGCATCATCGAGGGCCATCAGGGTGTGGCCCCCCGCACCTGCCACAGCAGCGCGCATGGCCCCCTCCGAGGGAGCGAGACGAGGAAGCAAGAGCGAACAAATCAGGGCGGAGAGCATCTACTCTCCGTTCGTACGCCCTTGATGCTTCACCTCTCCACGCCGGGGGAAACCACGATGCGGCCCCCGGCGCACCATGCCACCGCGATGTGGTGCACGGCACCGCGCGCACGTCCTACCGTGCGCCGTTGACTACGCGGATGGTGCTCCGCTAAGCGGCCCCTGCCGTACCACCTCCAAGCGGCGCGGCCTCAGCCCCGCCGCGACCAACTCGTCACGCGCCCGCGCCGCAACACCCCCGGCCCCGCACTGACCGGCCAGGTCCACACCGCGGTGCAGCGTCTCCGCTGCCTGCGCCAGGAGTCCGGCACGGCGCAGCGCGATACCGAACTCGACCAGAGCGCCCGCGAGTTCGTACGACGACGGTGCCGACTCCAGCGTGGTGACGGCACGCTGCAGCAGAGCAATCCCCTCGGGCCCGTCCGTCACCCGGGCGAGCACCCGCAGCGCCTTCCCCACCGCCGTTGCCGTGCCGAAGCGCTCGGCGCGGCGCAGCGCCTCCCGCGCCAGGTCCAGCGCCTGCCCGGCATCCATCGTCCGGGTGGCCAGCGCGAGATGGGGCAGCCACGGGCACCAGGCCGGATTGCGCATACCGCGCAGGTCCAGGCGGCGGCCCACCGCGGCCAGCTCTTCGGCGGCCTCCTGGTCCATGCCCCGCTCCAACAGCAGTTCGCCGTGGACGGTCTCGGCGTCGGGAAGCGTCACGGCCGACGGGAACGGCTTGCCGAACCGACGTTGCACCGCCAGCTCCTGGGCAGCCGCGGTCTCCCCGCGGGCCATCAGGATTTCGATGAGGCTCGCCAGCGCGTACCACTGCGCATGGGTGCCTGCGGGCCCCAGGCGGTCCCCGAGCTGCAGCCCGGCGCGTACGAAGTCCTCGGCGTCGGTGAGCTGGCCTTTCCAGAACCGGATATAGCCGAGCAGGCTGTAGCCGAGCGAGAGGTGCACCCCGCGCCAGCCCTGCTCTTCGTACTCGGCGATGGCCGCCGCGTACAGCTCCTCGGCCCGGTCGGGGCGGTCGCAGTAGAGGAAGGTGAGGGCCACCAGCGACGGGACTTCGAAGCCCCACTGCTCGTCCGTCCAGCTCATCCCGCCGGTACCCAGCGCCCGCTCCGCGAACTCCAGGGCGGTCGCCGCCGGTTCGCCGCGCACCATCGCATCCCATGCGCGCAGCCCGTAGAGATAACGCTCGGTCTGGCTCTGGCCGGACAACCGTTGCGTGAGCTGGCTGAGCCGGCGCGAAAGGACCGGCGCTTGCCGGTCGTCGGACGTGAACGCCGAAAACATGAAGTGTTCCATGAGCATGCGCAGACGCACCCGAGAGTCCGTGGCGACACGGACTTCCTCCATCGCCACCTCCGCGGCTTCCGTGAGCCGGTCGCAGTGCGACAGCGCCCGCCCGAGACGGATGACGATGCTCTGCCGCAGTGCCGACGGCAGGGCCGGCTCCTGCAACGCGGCCCGCAGATGGTTCACCGTCACCGTCGGATCGAGCAGCAGCGCCGGGGAACCGAGTTCATGCAGCACGTTGGCCCGCAGGCTCGCGGGCGGAGGCTCGCGCAGCGCGCGGCTCAGACAGCGCCGGGCAGCGTCGGGAGCACCGCGGTGCACATACTCCAGGGCCGCTTCGCGCAGTTGCTCCGCCACCCAGGCGTCGCCCTCCGGCTGTGTCTCCAGCAGATGCCGGGCCGCTACGGCCGGGCTCTCGCCCGCCTCGACGAGGTCCCAGGCGGCCTTGCCGTGCAGCGCCACTCGCATCGCGGACGGGATGGCCCGGTAGACCGCCGTCGCGATCAGCGGATGGACGAACTCCGGCTTCATGCCGTAGGTCAGAATGCGCTCGGCCCGCAGCACATCCGTCGCTTCCGCGGCCTCGGCCGGTCCCAGCGCCGCCAGTGATGCCGCAAGGCCGAAGCTCGCCTCCGAACCGAGGACGGCGACGGCCCAGGCCAGCCGCACCGCGACCGTGCCCAGCTGCTCCAGCCGGTCCACCAGGCCGCCGCCCTTGGTCTCGGCCGCGAGGTCCCGCAACGTACAGGCGTTCTCCCGCGTGGGGGCCAGGCGACGGTCGCGTACCTTGGCCGCCAGCTCGACCGTCTCGAAGGGGTTGCCTCCGGTGACGAGCCAGGCTTCGTGACAGAAGTCGTCGTCGACCCCGGTGCCCAGCGCCTCGCGCATCAGATCGGCGACCGCGGCCGGCGTCAGCGGCGCCAGGTCCAGCGGACGCACCCGGCTCCGCTCGACCATGTCGCTGAACGCCTCTGCCTCGTCAGGCATTTCCTCCGGGCGGTAGGCGACGACCACGAGGACGGGCAGGTCCTCGACACGCGCGGCGAATGAGGTCAGCCAGGCCAGGGACTCCGCGTCCGCCCAGTGCGCGTCGTCGACGACCAGGACCAAGGGGCCGCGCCTTACCGCGACATGAGTGACCACCCAGTCCAGACCGTCCCGCACCCCCTGCGGATCCGGCACCGCGCGCTCCGCGGCGGGACTCAGGCCGACGCATGGACCGACGATGCCGTACCAGTCACCCAGCACCTCCCGGCGCTCGCTCTCGGAGTACGAGGCCAGCAGCGGCTGGAGCAACTGCCGCACCACATGGAAGGCGAGACTCTGTTCCTGCTCGCCGCCCTTCGCGAAGAGCCGTGTGCAATCCCGCTCGGCCGCAAGGCGACGCACCTCTTCCAAGAGGGTCGTCTTGCCTGCCCCGGCCGGTCCGGTCAAGGCCAGCAACCCACCGCGGCGTGCGGCGGGGATCACCGCACCCGTCGTCGAAACGCCGCTCACGGCGTCCAACGCCGCCTTGACAACGACCAGTTCGGCATCGCGCTCAAGGGTTCTGGGAACGACCCGTATGTCCCGCTCGCGCTGCTCCTCGTCCGGTGCTCGGCCTTCAGCTCGCTGCGTGTCCGACCGGTCCGCGACCACCCGTTCTCCTCCCGGCACGGTGAGCATGCCCGTCGGCGATCTCGCTGTTGACGTAGCGTATCTCCCGACTAACCGTCAGCGAGAGAACGGCGGCGCATGTACATCCTGATGAGTGGACGCGCCATTACACTGTCCCGCTCCTCCGGCTGACGGCCGCCCCTTCCACGGCCCGGCTCCGCCACCGCCATTGACCTCCTCGTGTCGACGCGGCCGGTGTCCGACGATCGACGTACGACGCGTCCGACGAGTGGCGTGAGCCTGAAGAGCAGGCCCGGGCGGCGATGCCCCGCCGACGCGACCCCCCTACCACGCAGCAGTCATATCAGCCTCGACGATGCCTGGATCTGTCGTTAATTCAGGTGAACTCCGAATCATACGTCCCGATTAGCGACGAAGATCCTCTACCTTCCTGCCGTCCCTACTCCATCGTGGACGTCAGGGACGAGGCTTCTGAGCCGGGCACAATCTCGGGGAGTTCGTGTTGCGTATGGTGCTTGAGCGCGCTGACGGGGGAGGGCCGCCACCGGCCGAGCTGCGCAGCAGGTGGCTGTACGTGGCGGGAGTGGGTCAGGCCGTCTGCATCGGCTCCGTGGTCGCAGCTGCAATGGGCGGGCGGTTCGCCCAGGTGGGGCTGGCGGTGGCCGATATCGGGGTGCCCGCTGCGCACGGCGTGGCCGTCCTCTCCATCCTCGCGCGGGCGCGTTCGGCCACGGGACGAGTGCGGCTGCGCCTGCTGTTGCTCGGCCTGTCCGCGGGTGCGGCCGGCATCCATGAGCTTGTGCTGCGCCAGTTGACAGCACTGCTTCGGCCGCCCACCGGGATGCTCTATTCGGCCGTCGAACTGCTTGCCGTGGCCGGCATCGCCGTCGCGCTGAGCCTGGGCGTGGCCGGGCTGGTCGTCGCGGCCGGCGACGGCGGCACGAGGCTGACCTGGCTGCGACGGCTCTTGGACGGGTGGATGATTGCCGGATCGTTGTTCACCCTTGGCTGGGTATTCCTGTTGCACCGGGCAGATCTGGGCGGTGACGTCCTGGCAGCGCTGTCCGATCTCGGCCGAGTGGTCGCGGACACCCTCGTCCTGGGACTGCTGCTGGTTCTGCGCTTCGCCAGGCCACGCGAACAGCGCGCGTCCGTCACCGTTGCGGCATTCGCACTCGTAGTCCTCGCGGTCAGCGACATTTTCCGCATCTTCTCGGCAGAGCCTGCCGTCTCAACCACGATTCCCGTCATCGAGACATGCTCGATGACCGGAATGTTCCTTATCGCCGCGGCGCCGTGGCTGCCCGGCGGCGCCAGTGTCCTGGACGTGGACCGGCGGGAGTTGCCCGTGGCGGGGGTGGTGGCGGCGTTCCTCCCCGTGGTCGTCTGCGCGGTGGCCGTTGTGGTGCACACCTTGTCCGGTTACCGCCTCGATGTGGTCATGCTCGTCGTCGGAGGAACCGTGTTGTGCGCACTGAGTGTGCGCCAAGGCGTAGTACACGCTGACAGTCTCTGCCTCACCAGAGAGGTCGCCACCCGCGAGGACCACTTCCGTACGCTCGTCCAGGGCTCGAGTGACGTGATCGCCATCGCCGGCGAGGACTGTGTCCTGCTCTACATCAGTCCAGCTGTGCAACAGGTCTTCGGGTACCGGCCTGAGGATCTTCTTGGCACCCGCGTGCCGCTGCTCATTCATCCCGACGACATGCCGCCGCTGAAGGAAACCGTCGAGAAGTTGAGGGAGGAAGACCATCTCGGCAGTCACAGCCTGAATCATCGTGTCTCCTGCCGGATGCGGTCGGCCGACGGACAGTGGCGCCACATCGAGTCGACGATCAGTCTTCACGCCGATGGATTGATCGCCAACAGCCGGGATGTGAGTGAGCGGGTCGCGCTGCAGGCACAACTGGAGCATTTGGCGTTCCACGATGCGCTGACCGGCCTGCCCAATCGTGCCCTGTTCGCCGATCGGGTCAAGCACGCCCTTGCCAAGCGGTCGGCCGACAGTGCACCGCCCGCGGTGCTCTTCCTCGACCTGGACGGCTTCAAGCAAGTCAACGATTCGGCCGGGCATGCGGCGGGCGATGAACTGCTGATCCAGGCTGGGCGGCGGCTGCAGGCTGCGGTACGAGCGGAAGACACCGTTGCCCGCCTCGGCGGGGATGAGTTCGGCGCACTGCTGGAGGGCGAGGCGGGAGCGTGTGAGTCACGGACGCGGGAGGTGGCGGAGCGGCTGCTGTTCGCCTTGGCACAGCCCTACCGCCTCGCGGGGACCGAAGCCGTGGTCGCGGCTTCGATCGGGCTCGCGGTGGCCACTCCGGGAATCACCCCCGACGAATTGATGCGCAATGCCGACCTGGCGATGTACGGCGCCAAGGCAGCAGGCAAGCGACGCATTCAGATGTATCGGCCGCAGACGCACAGCCATCAGTGCCCGAGTTGGGTGGCGCTGTGACTCCGGTATGACTCCGTGTCAGTCTCAGTGGATAAGTCGTCAATCGAGCAGTTGGTCGCGGACCGCGCCGAAGCCCTCGAGTGCCCGGGCGAGTTGCTCCTTGATGTGCACCGCGATGTAGCTGCTCCTCAGGCGGGCGACGCGGCGGGAGGGAGTACCGCGTTGACATATATACCTTGCTCGATCAAGAGACTCCACGCCGTGAGACTGCGTTTTTCGTTCACAGTATCGATGGGGACTACAGGTGCTTGGCCGGAGCCGGTTGAATAGCCGAGTGACGCCAGTTCCCTTCGCATGAAATCCGCCATCGCGTCACCGCGTGGCGCCCTGCCGGTTACGCGCCCGCGACGGGAGTTCCACGGCAGCGTCAGGCCGCCCGAAAGACTTCGGGCGGCCTGTGAGGGTGCCGTGGTGGGTTTCCCCCGGTGAGCGGGTCACGACCCGCTCACCGGGGATCCTCGGTTGAGCAGGAGGCTTACGGCTTCTCCTGGTCGTGGAGCGCGCTCACCTCCTGGGCCGTGAGCGCCTTGTCGTAGACGTGCACCTGGTCGATTGCGCCGTTCCAGAAGTCGGTGTTCGCACCTGCGAACTTGGCGCGGCCGACGGACAACGGCCCGGTGCTGACGTCGGCGGGGCCGGATGCGGCCGTTGCGACCAGCTGGCCGTCGAGGTACAGCTGGATGTCGTCGCTCGCGGTGGCACGCACCCCGACGAGGTGGTACCAACGCCCCAGTTCGGGCTTGGTCTCCAGGCGGGCCCGGTTGCCGCCGGGTGTGCTGAACGCGAAGGCGCCCTGCCCGTACTGCAGGTAGAACGGGTTCTCCGTGCGCCTGCCGTCCTGGCTGACCACGGTCGCGTAGTTGCCGGGAATCGAATCGAGCGTGACCCAGGCCGACACCGAGTAGCTCTTGGTGGTGTCGAGTACCGGGCCCTCGGTCTGGGCGTACTGGCCCTCACCGTCGAACTTCAGCGCTGTGCCGCTCACGCCGGGAGTCCAGGAGGCGCCTTCACGAAGCGTCAGCGAGCTGCGGTTGGGGCCCTTGTCGCCCGCGGTGGTGCCCTCGCCCTCGTCGAGGGGCCAGAAACGCACCGCCGTGCAGCTCCTGCCGCTCACTGGCGGCTGCGCCCGCCGCGATGACCTTTCGGTTGATCTCGCGCACCTTCGCCGGGTCGACCTTGATCTCCCGACGGTCGTAGGTGTACAGACCGTTGAGCTCATTCTCGAGGTCGGTGACTTGCGTGTACACCGAGCCGGACAGTTCTGCCCCGGCGGCTGCGAGGTAGAACGTCTCGGTGTTCTCGACGTACTTGCGGGTGAGCGCGTCCTTGTCGGCCACGCCGCTGTAGATCGCCGTTGGAGCACCCGGCCACATGTGGCCGGGGGTGCGGAGGGTGAAGCCGCCGTGCTCGCCGTCCATCGCGGCGCGGTGGTCGGGGAACGGTGCCTCGCGGTTTCCGTAGTCGTGGTGGTCGATGATGTCCCCCTTGCCGGAGTCGCCCTTGGAGTCGCAGCAGTTCACACCGCTGTGTGCGTTGACCACGCGGGAGGGATCGGCCGCCTTGACGGACTCGGCGATGCGGCCGGTCTCCTCGCGGTCCCATTCGCCCCAGCCCTCGTTGAACACGATCCAGCCAATGATCGAGGGCGAGTTGTGCAGCATTTGCATGGCCTGTTTGCCCTCGTCGAGGAACGCCTTTCGACCGGTCTCGTTGGTGAGGCTGCCGGCGACGAAGTCCTGCCACACCAGCAGGCCGAGCTTGTCGGCGTGGTGGTACCAGCGGGGGGACTCCACCTTGATGTGTTTGCGCACCGCGTTGAAGCCGAGCTTCTTCTGCGCCTTGAGGTCGAAGGCAAGGGCGGCGTCGCTGGGCTGGGTGTACAGGCCGTCGGGCCAGAAACCCTGGTCCAGCATGGCGAGGGAGAAGATCGGCTTGCCGTTGAGGACGAGCTTCTGGTAGCCGCCGACCTTCTCGACGCCGATCTTCCGCATGCCGAAGTAGCTGTCGACGGAGTCGGTGGACCGGCCGTCGGTCAGCGTGACTTCGAGGTCGTAGAGATACGGGTCGTCCGGGCTCCACAGGTGCTGCTTGCTGACGGGCAGGCGCAGCCGGCTGTTCGCGGGGCCGGTGACGGTGCCGACCGTCCTGCCCCGGGTGTCGCGGGCGACGGCCTTGACGCGGGCCGCGGAGGAGGCGTGCTCGGAGTTGACGGTCACCGACAGGCTGCTGGAGTCGATGTCGGGCGTGGTGATCAGGCCGTCGACGGAGGTGTCTGCAACCGGCTCCATCCAGACGGTCTGCCAGATGCCCGACGACTGGGTGTAGAAGATGCCGCTCGGCGCAGTGGACTGCTTGCCTGTCGGCTGGTTGATGCCGCCCGTGTCGGTTGCCGCGACCACGATCTCCTGCGGTCCAGTGCCCTGGAGCGCGTCGGTGATGTCGGCGCTGAATCCGGTGTAGCCGCCAGTGTGTTGGGCGACCTGCTTGCCGTTGACCCACACGCGGGCTTGGTAGTCGACGGCGTCGAAGTTGAGCTTCAGCCGCTTACTGCTGCCGACTTTCCAGTCCTTGGGCACGGTGACGAGCTTGCGGTAGAACATGTGGTCCTCGTGCCGCTCGATGCCGGAGAGCTGCGACTCGACCGGGAACGGCACGATGATCTTCTCGTCGAGGTTCTTGCCGAACACCGGCTGTTCGCCCGCGTCGGCGCCGGCGAACTGCCAGGGGCCGTTGAGGTTCTTCCACTGGTCGCGCACGTGCTGCGGACGGGGGTACTCCGGCAGCGGGTTCTTGCTGTCGAGCTTGTCGCCCCACGTGGTGGTGAGCCGGTGCGTGGACGCGTTCCGTGCCGTACGGATGATCAGCGGCACGGTGTCGGCGCCGGCCTTGAGGCCGCCTTCACCGTCGTAAGTGACGCGGACCCGCTGGTCCTTCTGGATTGGCGCCGCCAGCGTGACGACCAGGGAGTGAGGGTCGTCCGAGGCGACGGCTACCGCCTCGACCGGCATCGGCGACGTGTCGGCCTCGACCTTCAGGTGATCCTTGACGGCGTCGATGGCGCTGACCGCGCCCTCGAACGTCGCCTGCAGGCGCAGGCCGTCCTCGGCGACGGAGAGTTCCACCGGAAAGGACTGGAAGTCGGCCGGCGGCGTGAACGCCGTCTCGGGGACGAACTGCTTCGCCAGCGTGGGGCTTGACCAGCGCAGGAACATGTTCGCGCCGCCGGTGTCCTGGAACATCTCGAGGCGGAATTCGTGGCGTTCACCGGCGGTCAGAGTGACCGGCTCGCTGGTCTGTTCCGTGTCCCAGTCGGGCTGCCAGTGGTCGATGACAGCCTTGCCGTCGATGAACAGCCTGAAGCCGTTGTCGCCGATGGCGTAGAACGTGTAGTCGCCGGTGGTGGGCGCCTCGATCTGGCCGGTCCAGCGGGCTGTCGTGTGCTCTCCCTTACCGGTCAGCGTTTCGAACATGGGGACCAGGCCAGGGAAGTTGATCTGCGGGTCGAGCGAGACTCCTCCGAGGGTGGCGAAGTCCCGGGCGCCCGGTTCGGACATGCTGAAGTACTCGCCCTTCAGGCCCTTCACGGCGCCGGATGGGTCGTTGTCGGCGAATGTGGCCGCAGAAGCGGCCGGCTCGGCAGTCGGCGCGATCGGGACCAGGCCGCTGATCGGCAGCGCCAGGGCAACGGCAAGCAGCAGCGCCCGGAGCAATCGTCGGGTATGGGTGGGCTGTCGTGTCATGGACTCTTCCTCGCGCAGAGGGACTCGGAGCCGGAACTGTGGGGGCTGATGCGGCCGATGAGGACAGGGGCTCGGTGGGCCTCGCGGCTCGCTGCACATGTGGGCGCCGTCGACAAAGTCCGCGGTAGCAAGTGGCGTACCCGGCCCGTTATTCCAACGTTGGAAACCTGTGTGACACCGGAATGACAGCACGTCGCCCGGCGGCTGTCCAGAGGTTCGGCAACAGGTGTCCCCGCCCGTCCACATCCGGCATGGCGGCTCGTCGCGTCGGCTCGGACACGCTTAGGAAACGTCGCTGCAACCCTCTTGCCGCTGGCACCAGGGCGCCTATATAACGTTGTAAAGCCAGTCGGAGACAGTCCGGAACTGAGCCAGTTACACGGCTTTCCAGCAGCTCACAGCCCCTTTCGGCAACCGTACGCCCACGCTCCGGTCATCCAGGGCGGCACGGCTGCACTCCCGCACTGCCCGCGACCGTACGCCGCCCGGCGGCACCGTCCCGTCCGCCAAGGAGTGTCCTTTCATGACCACCACGCACAGGTCCCGCACGCTCTCCGCCGTAGGGCTCTCCATCGCGGCCATCACCCTTGCCGCCACCGGCTGTTCGAAGTCGGAGACGACCGAGAACGGGGGCAGCGATGCGTCCCAGGCGGCGCAGTCAGCCAAGACGCCGGAGGCGAGTTCCGGCCCGGGCTGCGCCCTGACCGCCTACGGCGCCCCGAAGGTCGACCTGAAGAACGCAATCGTCGGCTTCTCCCAGTCGGAGAAGGAGGCCAACCCCTTCCGCATCGCCGAGACGCAGTCCATCAAGGACGAGGCGGCGAAGGTCGGGGTCAAGAAGCTGCTGACCACCAACGCACAGTCGCAACTGTCCAAGCAGATCAGCGACATCCAGGACATGCTCGCCCAGGGGGCACAGTTCCTCATCGTCGCGCCGCTCAACTCCGACGGTCTTGAGCCGGCCCTCAAGGCCGCAGCCGACAAGCACGTGCCGGTCCTGACGATCGACCGGAAGATCAACGCCACGGCGTGCAAGGACTACCTCGCCTTCCTGGGATCGGACTTCGTGGAGCAGGGTAAGCGGGCAGCCGACGCGATGATCAAGGCCACGGGGGGCAAGGGCAAGGTCGCCATTCTGCTGGGCGCCTCCGGAAACAACGTCACCACCGACCGCACCAAGGGGTTCGTCGACCAGATCAAGGCCAAGGCGCCCGGCCTGGAGATCGTCGCCCAGCAGACCGGCGAGTTCGCACGCGACAAGGGTCAGCAGGTCATGGAGCAGCTCATTCAGTCCAAGCCGGAGATCACCGCGGTCTACGCCGAGAACGACGAGATGGGCCTCGGCGCGCTCACTGCTCTCAAGGGCGCCGGCAAGAAGCCCGGCAAGGACATCAAGATCGTCTCTATCGATGGCACGCGCAACGCCGTCCAGGCCCTGGCCAACGGCGAGTACAACGCGGTAATCGAGTCCAACCCGAGGTTCGGCCCGCTCGCCTTCGCGACCGCGCAGAAGTTCTACGGCGGCGAGTCCATCCCGGAGAACGTCATCATCTCCGACCGCGCCTACGACGAGGCCAACGCCAAGTCGTCGATCGGCGGAGCGTACTGACCCATGCCGCTGCGGGCCGCCACGACCCCCGTCTCATCTCGTGGCGGCCTGGGAACCACCCATACGATCTCCGGAAGGCCAGGTTCATGGCACCCCCCGAAGCGGCAGCGTCCGCTGCGGCAGGCGCACAGTCGCCGAACGCACCGGCACTGCTGGAGGCCCGCGGCGTCAGCAAGAGGTTCCCCGGCGTAGTCGCCCTCGACGACGTCTCGTTCACCGTTCATGCAGGCGAGACCCACGCCCTCGTCGGCGAGAACGGGGCGGGCAAGTCCACCTTGATCAAGGTACTCACCGGCGTCCACCGCCCGGACGGCGGCGAACTGCTGCTGTCCGGACGGCAGATGCACTTCACTCGCCCCTTCGAGGCGCAGCAGGCGGGCATCTCCACGATCTACCAGGAGGTGAACCTTGTCCCTCTGATGAGCGTGGCCCGCAACATCTTCCTCGGACGTGAGCCCAAGTCCCGCTTCGGGCTGATCGATTTCGGGCGCATGCACAGCGAGGCGGCCGAGCTGCTCGCCGGGTTCGGCGTCCGCGTCGATGCCCGGCGGCCGCTGCACACCTTGGGCGTCGGGACGCAGCAGATGGTCGCGCTGGCCCGCGCAGTGTCTGTCCAGGCCCAGGTGGTGGTCATGGATGAACCCACCTCGTCCCTGGAACCACGAGAGGTGGAGACCCTGTTCCAGGTCATCGGGGATTTGCGGCGGCAGAACATCGCTGTCGTCTACGTCAGCCATCGCATGGACGAGCTGTATCGCGTCTGCGACCGGGTCACCGTTCTGCGCGACGGCCGGCACGTCCACACAGGCGACCTGGCCGACGTGGACCGCATGCACCTAGTGTCCATGATGCTCGGCCGGGAGATCACGGAGGTCCGCAGGCACGGCGTGACAGCATTCGGAGACGAGGGACATGACGTCGCGCGCCGGCCCGTCCTCACGGCCAAAGGTCTGACCCGCAGACATCAATTGGACGACATCAGCCTGGATCTCCATCCGGGTGAAGTGCTCGGACTTGCCGGCCTGTTGGGATCCGGGCGCAGCGAGACGGCCAAGACGCTGGCCGGCGCCCTGCCCCTGGACGCGGGAGAGATCAGCATCGCCGGCAGGCCGCTGCGTCGGACGACCTCCGCGAGTGCCATCCGCGCCGGGATCAGTCTGTTGCCCGAGGACCGCAAGGCGGAGGGCATCGTGCCGGGCCTGTCGGTCCGGGAGAACATCGTGCTCGCCGCCATGCCCCGGCTGTCCCGGGTCGGCGTCGTCTCACGCAAGCAGCAGGACCGCATCGTGGACGTTTTCATGAAGCGGCTGCGGATCAAGGCCTCCAGCCCGGAGCAGAAGGTCGGTGAACTCTCCGGCGGCAACCAGCAGAAGGTCCTGCTCGCGCGGTGGCTGTGCCTGCAGCCCAAGGTGCTGCTGCTGGATGAGCCCACTCGCGGCATCGACGTCGGTGCCAAGGCCGAGGTGCAGGCGCTGATCGACGAATTGGCCCAGGAAGGCCTCGCCGTCCTGCTGATCTCCTCCGACCTCGAGGAACTGGTCGAGGGCTCCGACCGGATCGTGGTGTTGCGGGGCGGGTCCGTGGCCGGAGAGCTGACCGGCGATCAGGTCGGCGAGAGCGCACTGCTGGAAGTGCTCGCCGACCATTCCGCAGCCGCCGCTCCGGCAGGAATGCATCCCGCCCCGGACTCCGACATCACCGGCACCGGCACCGGCCCGCACGTCCCGGCCAAGGCCTCGGCCGACAAGGAGGATCTCCGATGACCAGCCCAGCGACCGTAGTGCCGGGGCGCGGCCTGTCACAGCTGCGCGACCCCGCATGGTTCCAGGAGTACGGCGTATACGCCGCAGTTGCCGCGCTGCTGGTCTTCAACGCCTTCTTCACAGAGCACTTCGTCACCGTCGACAATTTCCGCACCCAGCTGATCCAGGCCGCCCCGGTTGTCATCGTGGCTCTGGGCATGGCCCTGGTGATCGGCACCGAGGGCGTGGACCTGTCCGTGGGTTCGGCCATGGCGCTGGCCGCCGCCCTGCTGCCGCTCTACCTCGGCTACGGACTCGTGCCGGCCCTCCTCATCGCTCTCCTGGCCGGCGCCGTGGTCGGCGCGGTGAACGGCACCTTGGTGTCGCTGGTCGGCCTTCAACCCATCGTCGCCACCCTCGCCCTGTTCGTCGGCGGCCGCGGAATCGCCCTGGTCGTGGCCGACGGACAGCTGAAGCAGATCGCCAACCCCGATCTGCTCGCCCTGGGCACCGGAAGCTTCCTCGGCATCCCGCTGGTCGTTCTGATCGCCGGTGTGCTGGCGCTCGCCGTGGCCTTCCTGGTACACCGCACCACTTTCGGCCGACAGGTCGTCGCGATCGGTGGCAACCGCCCCGCCGCGGCACTGGCAGGTCTGCCGGTCAAACGGGTCCTGACCGGTGTGTACGTCCTGTGCGGCGTACTAGCGGCGCTGGCGGGCGTGCTGGCCACCGCCCGGCTCACCGCCAGCGACCCCTCCTCCCTGGGCAACTTGATGGAGCTGTCCGCGATCACCGCCGTGGTCGTGGGCGGGACACCGCTCAGCGGCGGTTCCATCCGCGTCCTCGGCACCGTCGCCGGCGCTCTGCTCATGCAGCTGCTGCGCGCCACCCTGGTCAAGCACGATCTGCCCGACTCCACTGCCCAGATAGCCCAGGCGGCCATCATTCTCGCCGCCGTATACGTCGCCCGGGAGCGCCGATCCCGATGAAACTCCTCTCAGCACTCGGTTCCTCCGAAGCCGGTTCTCGATCGCCGGCCGCACCCGTTCCGCCCGGCAGCCCCCCCTGGCAGGACGCCGCTGCCGAACAGTCGACCGGCAGGGAGCGCTTCGCCTCACTGGTCCAACGCCAGGGCGTACTCGCCGTTCTGGTCCTCGTGGTGGTTGTCTCGTCGTTCGTCTATCCGACCTTCGCCACCATGGACAACGCCCGCGGAGTGACGGTCCAGGCATCCTTCCTTGCCATCGTGGCACTGGGCATGACCCTGGTGATCATCACGGGCGGCATCGACCTGTCCGTCGGCTCGGTATTCGCGCTCGGCGGCGTACTCGCGGCCTGGGCCTCGCAATGGGGCATCCTCCCGGCCCTGCTGGTCCCACTCGCCGTGTGCGGAGCGATCGGCGCCCTCAACGGGCTCCTCATCGCACGCGCCGGTCTGGCGCCGTTCATCGTGACCCTCGCCTCGCTGCTGGCCGCCCGTGGGCTGCTGCTTGCCATCACCGACGAGGGCGCCACGACGTACCTGGTTCCCAAGGAGTCGGCCTTCGCCCACGTCGGGCAGGGCAGCATCTGGGGATTCGGCTATCCGATCCTGATCGCCGCAGTGCTCTTCGGCGCCGGAGGTCTGGTCCTGCAACGCACCTCCTTCGGCCAGACACTGTTCGCCGTGGGCGGCAGCGCCGACGCGGCGACGCTCATGGGTCTCCCCGTCGCCCGAGCGAAGGTCATGGTCTACCTGCTCAGCGGGCTACTGGCCGGCCTGGCAGGCGCGATCAACGCGGCGCGGCTCTCCTCCGGCGTCACCATCATCGGTGTTGGCATGGAACTTGACGCCATCTCGGCGGTCGTCATCGGAGGCACGCTGCTCATCGGCGGCGCGGGTTCGGTGAGCGGCACGCTGTGGGGGGTGCTGCTGCTCGCGGTGATTCAGAACCTGATCAACCAGATCGGTTCGCTCAACTCCTCTTACCAGTCCGTGGTCAGCGGCGGCTTCCTGATCGTGGTCGTGGTGGCGCAGCGATACCTGGCACGGAGCCGCAGAACCACCTGAGGAACACCGGGTGCCGCACGGCCGCAGTGCCGGCGGCGCCCGGCGCACAGCATGCCGGACCCGGATGTTTCCGGGGCCCCGGTTCGGTCCAGCGAAGGAGTGTAGTGGGCGTCAGTCTGAAAGACGTCGCGCAGTGGGCGGGCGTTTCGGTCAAGACCGTGTCGAACGTGGTGAACAACTACCCCCACGTCACACCGCACATGCGCGCAAAGGTGCAGCAGGCCATCGACGAACTCGGTTACCGCCCCAACCTCACCGCGCGCCATCTGCGCAAGGGCCGCACCGGCATCATCGCCCTCGCCGTCCCCGAACTCGGCAACCCGTACTTCGCCGAGTTGGCCGGCGCGGTCATCGACGCGGCCGCCCGGTACGACTACACCGTTCTGGTGGACCACACGGCCGGACTGCGTGAGCAGGAGGTCCTGGTCAGCCAGGGATTTCGTTCCCATGTCATCGATGGACTCATTCTGAGTCCGATCCACCTGGAGACCGAGGACCTGACCGGGCGGGACGAGACTGCGCCGCTGGTGCTGCTGGGGGAGCGGGAGTACGAGGCCCCCTACGATCACATCGCCATCGACAACGTGGCCGCGGCTCGTGAGGCAGTCCGTCATCTCCTCTCCATCGGACGCCGGCGGATCGCCTTCATCGGTTCCCGCACCGGCCGCGAGCGCCAGCCGGCACACCTGCGGTTGCGCGGCTGGCGGGAAGAACTCGTCGCCGCCGGACTGGAGCCCGACGAGGACCTGGTCGCCGCAACCGACGGCTACGGACGCGCCGACGGCGCCACCGCCATGGCCGCTTTGCTGGACCGCGGTGGGCGGCCCGACGCCGTCTTCGCCTACAACGACCTGATCGCCATCGGGGCGATGCGTACGCTCACCGAGCGGGGCCTCACCGTGCCCGACGACGTCGCCGTGGTCGGCTTCGACGACATCGAGGAGAGCCGGTTCGGCGCCGTCACCCTCACCACGATCTCCCCCGACAAGCAGGCCATTGCCCGTCTTGCCGTGGAGAGCCTCGTCGAACGGCTCGTCGGCCATCGGGCCGAACCCCTCCGGGCCCGGCCCGGATACCGCCTCCTCGTCCGCGAGTCCACCAGTACCGGCGGGCCCGCCGCGAATGCGGCCCGAACCCCGCACCGCTAGGACCTGGCCTCCCCCGGCCGAGGTGCGAACCCGGCTCTCCGCACGAACACCGCTCACGACGAGGAATCCTCATGCCCCGGCCCACCCTGCACCGCAGCCCTTACGGAACCGCTCCCGGGGGCGAGGACGTCGATCTGTTGCGTCTGGACTCCGGTATCGGTGTGCGGGCCGAAGTCCTCACGTACGGCGGCATCCTGCACTCGCTGTCCGTGCCCGACGCGGCAGGCAACTCCTCCTCCGTCGTGCTGTCGCTCGCCTCCGTCGACGAGTACGCCGAGAAGAGCCCGTATTTCGGCGCGTTCATCGGCCGTTACGCCAACCGCATCGCGCATGGCCGCTTCACCTTGGACGGCATGGAGTACCAGGTCCCCACCAACGACCGGGGTCACGCGTTGCACGGTGGCCCGGAAGGCTTCGACAAGAGGATCTGGCAGGCCGAACCGCTCCCGAGCGACGACATGGCCTCGGTGCGGCTGTCACTCCTCAGCCCGGACGGTGACATGGGCTTCCCGGGCGCCCTCGATGTCACGGCCACCTACTCACTCGACCGGGCGGGCACCCTGGCCATCGACTACATGGTGACCACCGACCGCCCCACTGTCGTCAGCCTCAGCCATCACGCCTACTTCAATCTGGCGGGACGACCGGGCGACGTCCTGGGCCACACCCTGCAGGTGGACGCGGGATCCTATGTGCCCGTCAGCGACGACGGCATTCCCCTCGGACCGGCCGTCCTGGTCGACGGCACCGCCTTCGATCTGTCGTCCCCGCGCCGCATCGGGGACATGTTCGGGCTCCACGATCCACAACTGGATGACGCCGGCGGCTACGACCACTGCTGGGTCATCCGCACCGGTTCCGCGGGACCCGGACTGCGGCGTGCCGCCCGACTGACAGCGCCTGCCGCCGCACGTGTGATGGAGGTATGGACCACCGAACCCGGTCTGCAGGTCTACACGGGCAATCAGCTCGACGGATCGCTGGCCGACAGCGGCGGCCATCCCTACCTACGCCACAGCGCGGTCTGTCTCGAGACCCAGCACCTCCCCGACTCGCCCAACCACGCCGACTACCCCACCGCTGTGCTGCGTCCTGACGAGGTCCGGTACAGCCGCACCGAGTACCGCTTTCCGCACTTGACCGCGTCGGGGGAGCGAGCAGACAGCCCGCCAGAGATCACTGAGAGGAAGTGAATCAGTGCTGCACAGGGGAAGAGAGACCAGAACTCGTGGCCTACAACGCCGTTGGCTCGTTCCTTCTCCCGTTCAGACAAGGACGAGCCATGACCCGATTCACCATCTCCCGTCGCGTCGCTGTTCTGTCCCTCGCGAGCGCCCGCCCTGACCTATTCGTCGGCAGCGGCATCAGCGTGGCCACTAAAGCCCGCCTGCCGCGCAGCCCCTCGGCGCCACCGCGACAGCGCAGGCCGGTGCGCACCCCCATACCCCACGGCGTCCGCGCAGCGTGCGCTGTGGGGGGAGCTGGGTGAAGGCTGGAACGGCGACTACGACCGGGCCCCCGGCATCATCTCCCCGAAGTTCCGGTGCACGTCAGTCTCCTGGACGGCGGCTCCGACCCAGCCATCCGTGGTGTCGACGGCCTCACCGCGTGGATCAATCAGTCCCACACAATCTTCAAGCACTTCAAGATCACCACGCAGGTCGGCCCGTTCGTCGACGGCAAGCACATCGTCGGCCGATGGGCCGCGACCGGGATCAATGGCGGCGGCGTCCCCGGCCCCTGCCCGTCGACACCAAGATCATCTTTGTCGGCACCGACATCCTGCGCACCAACACGGCAAGGTCGTCGAGTACTGGCTCCACTCCGAACACCATCGCGCTCCTCGGTCGGCTCGGCGTCGGCGCCAAGTAACCACCCACACCACAGCCCATAGAAAATGGTCACGCCGTCCGGCGGGCCGTCTTCGGCAGGGCTCGCAGGCGCCGGCTCATGAGCCGGCCGGCTGGCACTTGGGGCACCACACTGTGCCGCGCCCGCCGACACGCTTGCGGCTCAGCGGCCCGTCGCAGCGCGGGCACGTCGGGTTGGAGTCGTCGCGGCGGCCGGTGAGCCAGGACTTCCGTGTGGGAACGCGCCCGGCGCGCACCGACGAGCGCAGAGTGCGGCGCATTTCTGTATGCAGCCGACGGCGATCGTCGTCGGTCAGCTCGTCGGCCCGGCGTTCCGGGTGCAGGCGGGCGCGCCACAGAATCTCGTCGGCGAGCAGATTGCCGAGCCCGGCGAGCACGGACTGGTCGGTGAGGGCGGACTTGATACGGCCGCGCCGCCGGGACAGCAGCTCCTCGAGCTCGGCCAGGTCCACCGACATCGCGTCAGGCCCCTGGTCGTCCAGGATCCGCGCGACATCGGCGTCGTCGGCGAGCCAGAGGCCCTGCAGCTTGCGCTGGTCGCGGTAGCTCAGGTGGTCCCGGCCCACGGTGAACACGACGCGGTCGTGCGGATGAGGCGAGTCCGTCTCGCGACAGCAGACCAGCTGTCCGGTCATCCCGAAATGCAGCAGCACAGTGGGACCGTCGGTGCGGGCGAGCAGCCACTTGCCGTGCCGCTCCGGTTCGCGGAACCGGCGGCCTTCCAGGTCGCGGCTCAGCCGCCCCGCGCTGACCCCGTGCAGGACGCCCGCGTCGTTCACCTCGACCCGCTTGATCCGCTTGCCCTGCGCGCAGGAGGCGAGGACTTCGCGGAACCCCTCGACATCGGGCAGCTCGGGCATGACATCACCCGCCGATCTTCGTACCCCTTGCCGGTTGGCAGTACATCCAGGGTGGCACCGCGAATGGATCACCACCAGGCGAAGGACGGCCGGCCGTGGATCCGCGGCCGCTACCCCTTGACCGCACCCGAGGTGAGCCCCTGGACGATATGGCGGCTGGCGAAGGCGAAGAGCACCATGGTCGGCAGAATCGTGAGCACCGCCGCCGCCGACATCGAACCCCAGTCGATGTTGAAGCTCGAGATGAAGCCGTTCAACGCCGTGGGGATCGTCTTGTTGTCGTCGCTGTTCATGAGCGTGACCGACAGGAAGAGCTCGTTCCAGCAGTTCACGAAGTTGAAGATGAACGCGGCGATGATGCCCGGCTTCATCACCGGCAGGAGCACCCGGAAGAGGGCTCCGAACCGTGAGAGGCCGTCGATCATGGCGGCTTCCTCCAGCGCGTCCGGGATGTTCGCGAAGAATCCGCGGAGCATCACCGTGCAGAAGGGGATGCAGACCCCGACGTATACCAGGACGAGCCCGAGCCGGTTGTCGACCAATTTCAGTTCGGTCATCATCAGGTACAGCGGTCCCAGCGCGATGAACGTGGGGATCATCTGCGTGATCAGGGCCGCCATCAGCAGCGCGCTCTTACTCCGGAACTCGAAACGAGCCAGCACATAGGCGGACAGCATCGAGATCGCGGTTGCCACCGCCCCCGCGACCGTCGCGACGATCAGGCTGTTGGTGAGATACACACCGAACTGCCCATTGCTGAACAGTCCGGCGTAGTTCTCCAGTGAGAAGTGCTCGGGCCAGTAGGCGATCGGGAACGTGAAGATGTCGCCCGGACTCTTCAGCGATGTGATGGTGATCCAGTACAGCGGGAAGACCGTGACGACCAGCCAGAGCGCGAGGAAGGTGACTCTGGTGACACGTCCCGGAACGGACTCCTTGTTGATCACGAGTTTGCTCCCTTCTTCTCGCGCGTGGCCATGAGGTAGAAGACGGAGAAGACCAGCAGCACGGCGACAACGATGAGCCCGAGCGCGGACGCCTTCCCGTAGTCACCCTGCTGGGTGATCGTGATCATCCATGTGGTCACGATGTGCGTCTCGTTGTTCGGGCCGCCGCCGGTCATTCCGAAGATGATGTCGGGGAAGTTGAAGATCCAGATCACCCGCAGCAGCACCGTCAGCGCCAGCGTCATCCGGATGTAGGGAATGGTGATCTGGAACAGTGTGCGGACCTTGCCGGCGCCGTCGAGTTCGGCTGCCTCGTACAGGTCGTTGGGGATCGACTGCAGGGCGGCGAGGATCATGATGGAGAAGAATGTGACGCCGTACCAGATATTGGCGACTATGACGGCGATCATCGCCATCTTCGGATCCGCCAGCCAGGCGATCGGCTGGTCGATCAGCCCCGCCTTCTCCAGGAGGTCGTTCACGACCCCGAACTCGCTGTTGAACATCCAGCGGAACAGGATGCCGATGAGGAACCCGGATATGGCCCAGGGGAAGAAGACCAGTGCCTGATACAGCCCGCGGAAGCGGAAACGGCGTCGCAGCCACAGCGCGATGGCGAAACCGATCACGAACTGGGGGATGATGGAGGCGAACACCCACAGCGCGGTATTGCTGAGGACAGTGCTCCACGCCGGATCCATGAAGATCGCCTGGAAGTTCTCGAAGCCCACCCAGGAGGTGTCCGTGAGGTCCGTGAGATTCCAGTGGCGGAAGGCCATCTGACTGCCCCGGAGCATGGGGTATTAGATGAAGACAGCCACGAAGAGCACGGCCGGGGCCATGTACGCGGCGATGACCAGGCCGCGGCGGGCAGTGAAGGCCGGCTTGCGCGGACGCTGACTGGACGTTGTCGGTGCGGGCCGAGCGCCCCCCTTGAGGGAGGGGCGCTCCACCTGCTCATAGGTCGATCGGGTCACGTCCCGTCTTCCCCTCAGCCCTTGCTCTTCCACTTCTCGGTCCAGTACTTGTCCCAGCTGTCGAGCAGCTGCTGCGGGGTCATCTTGCCGAGCAGCACCCGCTGGATCTCCGCGTCGGCCTTCTGGGACCACTCGGTCCACCAGGGCGCGTCACGGGGCTGCGTGACGGTGATGTACTTGTCCGGGTTCTCGGTCATCGTCACGTAGCTGGCCCACGGACCGGTCTTGTAGAACTCGTCCTCGCTCGCCGCTTTGAGGATGGGGACCAGGCTGTTCTCCTTGCTGAAGGTGGTCGAAGCCTCGCCCTGCGAGAGGAACTTGATCAGCTTGATGGACTCCGCCTTGTGCTTGCTGCCCTTGGCGATTCCCCAGCCGGCGGTCGCCAGCGGCTGGACGGCCTTCCCGCCGGGACCGGCGAGCAGGGGAGCGGTGGTCCACTGGTCCTTCTTGATCGCCTTCGACTGGCCCACTGTCGCGATCACTTCGGGGTCCTGCAGCAGGAACGCAGTGGAGCCGTTCGAGAAGCCCTCGACCATCTCCGGGTATCCCCACGCGACCGACGACGGCGGCGACGCCTGCTTGAACAGCTTGAAGTAGGTGTTCAGCGCGTCGAGGGCCTCCGGCGCGGAGAAGATCGTGCTGCCGTCGGTGAGCTTGTATCCGTTCTCGCGGTCGACCTTGTCTGCGACGTATGCCTCGATGGCCGCGGTCACATTGCCGTTGGCATTGGTTCCGCCGCGGAACGCATAGCCGTACTGGCGCTTGCCCTTGTCCTGGATCGCGGTGGCCTGCTCCAGCAGCTCGTCCCAGTTCGTGGGCGGACCACTGGATCCTGCTTCCTTGATCAGGTCGGTGCGGTAGAAGAGGCTCAGTCCGTAGAAGCCGTACGGGACGAAGTACGTGTTTCCCTTGGCGTTCTTGGAGGCCTTCGTGGCGTTCTCGGTCATGTCCTTCCAACCGGCCCACCCCTCCAGGTCCTTGCCCATGTCGTAGAGCCAGCCGTTGGTGGACCATGGGCCGGCGGTGATGTCCCGGACTTCCAGGGTGTCGACGCCGCTGCCGGACTGGAGCATCTGCTGGATCTTCTGATCTGCCTGGTCGGTCGGCGGTGAGATCAGATTGACCTTGATCTTCGGGTTCTCCTGCTGGAATTCCGCGATGAGTTTCTTCAGGAGCTCTGTGCGGGCGGGGTTCGTCAGGCTCTCCACCATCTGGAGGGTGACGGTCCCATCACTCACACTCGTCGAGCAGCCCGTAAGTACCATCGCGGCAGCGACGCCTAGGGCGGCTATTGCCTTCCTTCTTCTCAACTGTCCTCCTCCATAGGTGTGATTCCGCAAAGCAGCGTCGGGTGGGAACGTGCCTCGCGCGGCTCTACGGTTCTCGGCGGTTCGCTACGGTGCGGCGTCCGCGGTGCGGGCCCATTCGCCGAGCACTGGGACGCAGCGCTCGGCGAAGTACTCGAAGTCGGCGGCCGTGTTGTACACGTGCGTGGACAGGCGGATGTAGCCGACGCCGTCGAAACTGGTGAACGCCGCCGCGACGCCCAGCTCCTGCGACACCCGGTCGCGCAGCGCGTCGGCGGCGGCATGGCTGGTGGCCAGGCCCGCGGGCAGACGCACCAGCCGCAAGGCGTTGACCGGCATACCGACGTCGACCGCACTGCTTGTACCGGTGAGTTCGGCGAACGCGTCGCCGACGATCCGCTCCGCGTAGTCGGCCAGGTCCCGCATGTAGGCACGCGCCGTTTTCCAGCCCCACGTGCGCTCGATGAATTCGAGGGAGGCCGGCGCCGCCAGATAGCTGGTGACGTCCACGGTTCCCTGGGTGTCGAAGCGCTCGGGGAACGGATCGGCGGCGCCCCAGGAGTCGATGAGCGGATAGAGGTCGTCGCGCAGCGGTCCGCGGGCGACCAGAGCCGACGTTCCACGGGGGGCGCAGCCGAACTTGTGCAGATTGCCGATCCAGAAGTCGCAGTCCAGACCTGAGAGAGGATCGTCGATCAGGCCGGGAACGTGCGCCCCGTCCACGAGGAGCGGGATGCCACGCCTTCGCGCCTCCGCGCCGATCCGTTCCACGGGCATCCGGCGCGCGGTTGCCGAAGTGATGTGGTCCACGACGATCAGTTCCGTCGCGTCGCTGAGTTCGGCGGCCATGGCCTCGTAGGCCTGCTTCTCGTCGGCGTCGAGGGGAACCCGCACCGTGCGGACGGTGCCGCCCCAGCGTCTCGCGAGGCGCTGGGCGCCCATGGTGACGGCTCCGTAGCCATGGTCCGTCACGATGATCTCGCCGCCCGGTCTGACCGGCAGGTTCGCGTAGACGACGCTTGCGCCGCCACTCGCATTCGGTACGAGAGCGAGGTCTTCCATGGCGACGCGCAGGAACGCGGCGATGTCAGCCCTGGCAGTCGCGACCCGCCTGGGCAGCGCCGGGAACCAGACCAGCGGGGATCGTTCCATCTCCCTGCGCAACCGGTTCTGTTCGTCCTGCGCGACGACCGGAACCGCCCCGAACGATCCGTGGTTGAGATGTCTGTGCTCGGGGTCCAGCGACCAGGCTTCCGCGGCGGCCCGGCCGTCCGGGAGGAGCAGCGGACTTGGTGCTGGGGTGAGGTCGGTCTCGCTCACGTGACTCCCGATCTCCCGTGATCTTCCAGATCAGCGTGTGACATCAGATGTTTCTAAGAAGAGGTATGACGACTTGGGCGGCATCCTGGCACGCTGCTCCAGCGAGGAGCAATAGCCTCGCGCCCACTTCGTAAGGACGCGTCAGACTGACAGCCCACGGTTGACCGGCCATCCTGTACTGATCACTGAATATGACCTCGTAAAGCAAGAGGTAGTGGCGCAGAAACTATCGAACTACCCGCCGTTGCAGCGCTTGCGGCTGCGCACCTACTGCCCCTGGTTTCTGGTCCTGATCGGAACGCGAGTGCTACGCGTGCCGTCCGTTCGCCAAGTCATCTAATGACTTCCTGTTGATCCGCATGCACTGTCTGATGACTCGGTAGACTGTTCGGGGTCGGGCGAAGCTGCCGGGCCATCCCGGGAGGAAGCGATGTCCGCAGTCGACAAGGCATTTCACGGCCTCAGGCACATGATCGCCACCGGTCGTCTCGGCGCGGGGGAGCGTATTCCGCCCGAGAACGAGTTGTGCGAGGAGCTCGGTGTGTCCCGGGGACCCCTCCGCGAGGCGGTGCGGATGCTCGTGGCGCTGCGTATCGTCGAGCCGCGTCACGGCTCGGGCACCTACGTCTCCCAGCTGCGGCCTGAAGACATCATCGGCAGCCTGTCGTTGACCGTCGATCTCCTGCCGCTGAGCGGGCTGCTCGAGGTGTACGAACTCCGGCGCGTTCTTGAATCCCACGTCGCTGCCCAGGCGGCTGCTCGTGTGACCCCAGAAACGCTGAAGGCGATCTTCGGACACATCGAGGCGATGGAGGCCCTGGAGGCGAAGGAGGACGCATCCAAGATCTCCGAGATCGACCACCGCTTCCACTCGGCGATCGCCCGGATCGGAGGCAACCCGACTCTGGAATCCCTGCTCGGCGTGTTCCGCGCGCGCTCTCGCGCCTACCAGGTGTTCACGCTTCCCGAGAGCGCGGAGATCAAGCGGGCAAGCGACGCGGAGCACCGGGCGATTGCTATCGCGATCGCCAATCGGGACCCTGTCGCCGCTGCCAGTGCGGCGGCGACCCACGTCGCTCACACGGAGAGATGGCTGCACGCCTTTCTGCCGCCTGCGACGGGGGACAGCCACGCGAACGGTCAGTAGTAGCCGTGGAATTCTGACGGTCACCGCGCGTGAGAAGCTCAGCCGCATGATCAATCGCAACGATGGCCCGCGTCACGAACTCTTTCTCCGAGGTGGTCTGGACGCCGCAGACGTGGTGAGTGCTCATCGTGAGGCGATTCGCGTTCTGCGAGAGAGCATCGAGACCGCTCACCTCGATGCCTACAGTGATGACGCCTGGCCACAGGAGGTGGTGCCCACTTACGAGCGCGCACTGTTGATGGCCAAGAACGCTGTGGCCGATGGCGTCGGGTCCGCGAAGGACGATCTCGGAATGGGGATTGATATCGATGTCCGCGACGACGTGCAGTTCGACGTGCTGCTGACGTTGGCCCCCTACACGATCCATACCGAGGCATGGCGGCAGGGTCGGCTGATCTTCAGCGCCAGCGATACGGGAACAGCCCTGTGGATTGCCGTCACATCACAGCAAGAGGCTCGGCTCATGTCGCGGCTCGACGCACTGGGGGTCGCGCGAACGGCGTTCAGGGACCGACCCTGAGTATGCGCGAGGCGCCGCGGTGTCGGCGGTTGGCCAGAACCCGGCCATGAGTTCATAGGTGACGCGCCCCATCAGGAAGGCGCCCATCGTCCTGAGCTGCTCGTTGAAGTGGCTGTGCAGCTCGTCGTCGACCAGGTGCCAATCGATCATCGAGGAGGTTCCGGCATGTCCGCGCCTCCGGCGAGCGCACCGCCGTCGAACTCGGGCGCGCCACGCCCTGCCCCTGGCTGAGCACGGCATCGGCGCCGCACTTGCCGCACGCCAAAGCCGCACCGGGGCTACGGTCTTCGCGTTCTCGAAGCGCCTACGAGGGTGGCCGCGCCGTCGAGGTAGGTGCCCGATGGGCCGTCCGCACCGTCAGTAGCGCTCGACCATCGACGCCCCGCCGTATCGGGAGCCGGACAGACCAAGCGTCGCGTCGTACGCCCTCTTGTGATCGCCGTTCTTGTCGTGCGCCTCGATGGCGTCCGAAATCGCGTCACGCAGCGCCTTGTCATCCTTGTTCATGCCGATGCCGTAGGGCTCCTCGGTGAACGGGCTCCCCACGACCTTCAGCTTCTCCGGGCGCTGGGCTGCGTAGCCCATGAGGATGGCATCGTCCGTGGTGACGGCATCGACCTTGTCGTCGAGCAGTTTCTGAACGCACTCGTTGTACTTGGACGTTTCGACGGTCGTGGTGTTGTAATCGGGCTTCTTGATCTCCTTGATCGCGGTT
Source organism: Streptomyces sp. NPDC002870 (assembly GCF_042888505.1). Lineage (NCBI taxonomy): Bacteria > Bacillati > Actinomycetota > Actinomycetes > Kitasatosporales > Streptomycetaceae > Streptomyces > Streptomyces sp. NPDC002870. The sequence continues at coordinate 46,528 of NZ_JBIAPW010000025.1, read as the reverse complement.
GAGCCCTTGACCGAGCAGACCGTCTTGCCCTGAAGGGAGTACGGACCGCTGATCGTCCCGTCGTTCCGGCGGACCAGCAGGTCGGCGCCCGCCGTGTAGTACGGGCCGGCGAATCCCACTTTCTTCTTGCGCTCGTCGTTGATCGTGTACGTGCCGACGTACAGGTCGACCTCGCCCGCGGAGATGGAGGCCTCGCGGTTGCGGGTGTCGACCGTTTTGAACTCGATCATTTCCGGTGAGAACCCGAGGTCGGCGGCGATCATCTTGGCGATCTCGATGTCGAAGCCGGACCGCTTGCCGTCTGCGTCCTCGAATCCGAGGAACGGCTGGTCGTTCTTGGCGCCGATGATGAGCTTGCCGGCCTTCCGGGCCTTCTTCAGGGTCGGAGAGTCGATCTTGACGTTCTTGGCGACCTGGTAAGTGGGCAGCGTCGGCTGGTCCCCGCTGTCCGAGCTACCGGTGGGCACGTCACCGGCACTGCCGGACTCGCTGTCACAGGCGGTTGCCGTGAGGGCGACCGCAAGCACGGCGATCGCCGCGAGTGCGGCGGACTTGCAGGGCTTCATCGTGAAACATCCTTCGTATCAACAGCTTCGGCAGACTCGACGGTTGGGGGCAAGGGCGTCGCCGCAGGGCCTCGCGCGTCAGGCGTGCAGGATCCTGGACAGGAAGTCCCTGGCCCGGCCGCTGCGCGGGTTGCTGCAGAACTCATCCGGCAAAGCCTCTTCGACGATCTTGCCGTCGGCCACGAGCACGACCCGGTTCACGGCGGACCGTGCGAAGCCCATCTCGTGCGTGACGACGATCGTCGTTGTCGCGTCGCGCGCGAGCTGCGTAGGGAGGACAGTAAGGACTCGACCGTCACGCCGTCATTACATCTGAGGAGAACTTGAGCATCACAGTCCGGCTACGGCCAGGCATCTCCGGCCTGGACCTGGGCTGCGTGCCAGGCGCACCTATCTCGGTCCAACGGAGCGCGCCGACCCACCGCCACACCTCCGCACTCGCCCGAGGCGGAGAATGCGTAACGTTCTCCCATGCCCGCACTGCAGCGCCTTCGCCTCGACCACGCCCCCGCCCTACTCGCGTTCGAGCAGGAGAATCGGGCCTACTTCGCGGCGTCGATTCCGGACCGTGGCGACGACTACTTCACCCATTTCGACGCCCGGCACAGTGACCTGCTCGCCGAGCAGGCCGCCGGGCTGCACTTCTTCCACGTGCTTGTGGGCAGCGGCGGGGAGGTGCTGGGGCGGGTCAACCTGATCGATGTGGCAGACGGTTCTGCCGAGCTCGGGTACCGGATCGCCGAGAAGGCCGCCCGCCGAGGCCTGGCCACGACCGCCGTCCACCAGACATGCGCCCTTGCTGCTGCCGAGTACGGTCTGACCTCGCTGCGGGCCGTGACGACGCTGGACAACGCGGGCTCGCGAGCCGTGCTGGACCGTACGGGATTCCTACCCACCGGCGAGATTCTGCTGGGCGGTCGCCCGGGGATCACCTACGTACGGGACTTGAGCGGGCCGTTCGGGGCCCCCGTCGCGTGATGATGCCGTGCAGGTCGTGGCCGCGCCCGAACCGCTCAGAGGCACGACCCCTGCGGGCAGCAGGGCCTCTCGATACCCGCCTGGCGCGCCACGGACTTTCAACCATCTTCAGTACCTGCTGAGCAGAACCGTGGTCGTTTCCGTATCTCTCGGTGCTGTGCTGTGCCTCCTCCCGAGGGGGCGAGGGCACGGCTGACTCGGCCGAGGGCATCAAGTCCCCGGTGTGCGAAGGCAATCAAAAAGGGGCGGACTTGTGAGGTACAGACAGAGACACAAGCGGTCCAGATGGATCGGCATGACAGTCGCCGCCGTGGCAGCCATGGCCGTGGGGGGCGGGGCTCTCCTGATGACCGACAACAGCGCCTCGGCCAGCCGGGAGTCCGCGAAAGCCGCGCGTCAGCAGGCGGCGGCGCAGGCGCCGATGACCATCAACTGTCCTGACGTCGCAGTCCGTTTGTCGAGTGTGCCGCAGGAGGCTCGGCCCGCTGTGGACAATGAACTGGCGCAGATGGACACCCAGGTCGCAGATGCCTACGGGCAACTCGCCGCAGGCGGCGCGAAAGCCGACCAGAACTGGGTGCGCACGCAGGTGCTGGATCCGCTGTCGTCCCAGCGCCGCAGCACGCTGGACCGCATCGCGGCCGAAATCGACCGGGTCTCGACCAGCCCGCAAGGACTGGAATCGCTGGCGTCCTGCACGGTCAAGCGGGACGACGTGGCCCCCGCTTCCGCGTCCGGGTCCGACGCCGCGGCTTCCGGCGCCCCCGCTCCGGGCGCGGCTGCTCCTGGCGCCGCTGCTCCGAGCGCCCCTGCCCCGGGTGCGTCCGCTCCGGCTGCAGGCGGTCAGGCGCAGACCGGTCCCCGAAGGTCGGACTTCGTGGACATCCGTAAAGTACGGCCCAATGTCGCCAACCCCCGCGTACAGGGCAGTGCCTCCCGTGGCACCTTCAAGTCGCGCTGCGGACGCAACGAGAACAAGCACTTCAACCCCGACAACGTGATCGTCGCCCCGGGCGTCAGCAACGGCGCGCACCACATGCACGACTACGTCGGCAATCTCGAGACCGACGCCTTCTCCAGCAATGACGACCTCGCCACCGCCGGGACGACATGCACCAACGGAGACCGCTCCACCCACTACTGGCCGGTCCTGCGACTGCGCAACGGAAAGAACGAAGGTGACGTGAACCTCCCCGGCGGAGGACAGGACGGGAACGTCGGACGCATTCTGCAGCCCGCTTCAGTCCAACTCACCTTCCGCGGCAGCCCCGTCAGCAAAGTCACGGCGATGCCCACGTTCCTGCGCATCATCACCGGCGATGCCAAGGCGTTCACCAACGGAACGGCCAACGCCAACGCCTCATGGAGCTGCACCGGCTTCGAGAACCGACAGCTGAAGGACAAGTATCCGCTGTGCCCGCGGGGCAGCGATGTGGTGCGTACGTTCAAGTTCCAGAGCTGCTGGGACGGCCAGAACACCGACAGTGCGAACCATCGCACGCATGTGGCCTTCGCCCGGGCCAACGGCTCGTGCCCCAAGGGATTCCGGGCCATCCCGCAGTTGGTCCAGCGGATCACGTACAAGATTTCGCCCGGCTCGGTGTTCGCCGTGGACAGCTTCCCCGAGCAGTTGCACAAGCCGGTCACGGACCATGGTGACTTCATCAACGTGATGTCCTCGTCGCTGATGAGGAACGCAGTGAGCTGTATCAACAACGGACGTAGGTGCGGCTGACGCCCGGAGCCGGGGCACTTCCGGGACCCAGTTCCCGAAACAGCCCCCACAACTGATGCGGGCCCGACCGGTTTGCCGGTCGGGCCCTCAGTCGTGTCCGGTCTCAGTCCCCGCCGGTCCCGGTCACATGTGCGCGGTTGTTCCGAGCTGTGCTGACGCCGTCTCGAGCGGGCTCAGGACGGGTGCTGGGACGACCGCGGGGGCGGTGTGGCAGGTGAAGCCGAGACGCGTCAGGGCCCTGGTCATTTCACCGGTGGTGAAGTCGCGGCGATCCTGCCTGGTGATCACTTCGCCCACCTGCTTGACGGGGAAGGTGCGGCGGCCGATGGTCACGGACTCACCGGTGACGGGTTCGGGCTTGATGCCGGTCATCGATGCCTGAACATCACTCTTGACCAGGTCGAAGGGGAAGCGGGCGATTACGCAGCGCATAGTGCCTCAACAGGGTTGGAGGGAAGGGCGGGCACGGAATGCCGGCCGGGGGAGATCAGCGTGTGAGGGTGAGGACGCCGAGGATGTATCCGTCCTCGTCGACCACAGGTGAGGCACCGAGCTTTCGGGCCCGCATGGCGTATTCCGCTTCGAGCAGCGACGTTTCTGACAGGGTGAACGGTCCCCGGTCGTGCACGATGTCCCGCAACCGCGTGTCCTCGGAGTACCAGGAGCCGCTGCGGTACGCGGTGAGCTGGGCCCGGGAGACCAGACCGGCACAGCGGTCGTCCTCACCGCGGACGATCAGGTGCCCCTCGCCGGCGCCGATGAGGACGGACAGAGCGTCATCGACGATCATGTCATCGCCGACCTGCGGTCCCGGTGAGGACATGGCGTCGGCGGCGGTCAGCCCGATGCGGTCCGTCCGGCGCGGCTGCGTGAGAATCAGCGTCAATGGACACCTTCCGTGTTCGGTGGATCAATGGGTCGCGGCGACGGCCACGGCTGCGATTTCATGCGGCGCTTGTGAACGAGGACGGGCGCTTCGCGGTGCCGGCCCGCCCCTGGGACGAAGCGGGGGAGCGGCGGGCCTGGGCGCTGCGGCTGCGCCGGCCACCGTTGGAGGAGGCGTTGCGCTTGGGGCGCTCCACCACCGGTGCCGCAATGGTGACGGGAACACCCGAGGGCGCCTGGGCGCCGGTGATCCGGCTCAGTTCGGCCTCACCGGAGCGGACCTGGGCGCTCTGCGGCGTGATGCCGGCGGCGGCCATCAGGCGGGTCATGTCACGGCGCTGGTTGGGCAGCACCAGGGTGACGACGCTTCCCGACTCGCCGGCTCGGGCAGTGCGGCCGCCGCGGTGGAGGTAGTCCTTGTGGTCGCTGGGCGGGTCGACGTTGACGACCATGTCGAGGTTGTCGACGTGGATCCCGCGGGCCGCGACGTTGGTGGCTACCAGCACAGTGACGTGGCCGGTCTTGAACTGGGCGAGAGTGCGCGTGCGCTGGGGCTGGGACTTGCCGCCGTGCAGCGCAGCGGCCCGTACGCCACTGTGCAGCAGGTGTTTGGTGAGCTGGTCCACGGCATGCTTGGTGTCCAGGAACATGATCACCGAGCCGTCGCGGGCTGCGATCTCGGTGGCGGTGGCGTACTTGTCGGAACCGTGGACGTGCAGTACGTGGTGCTCCATCGTGGTGACCGTGGCTGCCGAGGGGTCGACGGAGTGGACCACCGGGTCGTGCAGGTACCGGCGGACCAGGAGGTCGACGTTGCGGTCCAGGGTGGCGGAGAAGAGCATCCGCTGACCCTCGGGGCGTACCTGGTCGAGCAGTTCGGTGACTTGGGGCATGAAGCCCATGTCGGCCATCTGGTCGGCTTCGTCCAGGACGGTGATGCCGACACGGTCCAGACGGCAGTCGCCGCGCTCGATGAGGTCCTTGAGCCGTCCCGGCGTCGCGACGACGACCTCGGCCCCGCCGCGCAGGGCTCCGGCCTGCCGGCCGATCGACATGCCGCCTACGACGGTGGCCAGCCGCAGCCTCAGCGAACGGGCGTACGGGGTGAGCGCGTCGGTGACCTGCTGGGCCAACTCCCGTGTGGGAACCAGGACCAGAGCCAGCGGCTGCCGGGGCTCTGCGCGCTTGCCCTCGGTTCGGGCCAGCAGGGCCAGGCCGAAGGCGAGGGTCTTGCCCGAGCCGGTGCGGCCGCGGCCCAGAACGTCCCGGCCGGCCAGAGTGTTCGGAAGAGTTGCGGCCTGGATCGGGAACGGCACGGTCATGCCCTCGGTGCGGAGCGCCGCCAGCAGGGGCGCGGGCATGTCCAGGTCGGCGAATGCCGCGACGGCGGGCAGCGCCGGGGTGATGGTGACGGGGAGCGCGAACTCCCCCTGCAGTGCGGCGGGACGGCGTCCGTAGCCGCCGGAGCGGCTGGGGGCACCCGAGCGGCCCGGGGCGCCCTGGCGTCCCTGCGACTGCGAACGGAAGCCGCCGCCCTTGCCGGAACCGGCGGTACCGCCCTTGCGGGTGCGGGAGTAGCGGTCGTTCGTGCGAGCTGTGCGGTTCAATGCAAACCTTCCTCGATGCGGCACGCATCCAGGAATTCTCGGCAGCAATGAGCGGCATGGAGAATTGCGAGAACGAGCCGAAGCAAAAGCGAAGTCCGGCCGCCGTCGAAAAAGACGGGGACGGATGCGTCAAAATGACTGACATGCACCGCAGTGACTGGGATGCAAAATCATGGGGATCGGGCGGACCTGGGTCCGGCAGGAGCTATGTGGGCGGATCGTCCGCCGTACGGTGAGGAAAAGTATTGCGTCTCGCCGTATGTGAGGTCGCTGCGGTATGGCCGGCCCGGGGAATGCAACGAGCCGGGGTCCGCACCCCAAGGTGCGGGCCCCAGCTACGTCTGCGCGTCAGCGTCAGGCGGGGACGATGTTCTCCGCCTGCGGGCCCTTCTGGCCCTGCGTGACGTCGAAGTTCACCTTCTGGCCCTCCTGCAGCTCACGGAAGCCCTGGGCGGCGATGTTCGAGTAGTGGGCGAAGACGTCAGCGCCGCCGCCGTCCTGCTCGATGAAGCCGAAACCCTTTTCCGCGTTGAACCACTTGACGGTGCCAGTAGCCATGTCATATCTCCTTCGGGGCAGTGCTCGGGGCCCGCACTGTGCGAGCTCCGCGTCGCCGCGATGATTGCCCCGTCCGGAAAGAACTCCGGAAATACAAAAGTGCACGCTCCGGCGATGAAACCGGCACGGGCACTTGAAGTCTCTGGGAACCACAACTGCAACTGAGAACAACGGTAGCACGGCGCGAGCGACCGGGCGCGGCGAGTAATATCACTCTGCCCGCCGCGCCATAAACCCTCATCGCACATTGCCCGAATATCTGTGCCTGCGGCAATAGATATTCGGGTGCGCGTAACCCGTCTGGGCGGAACGGGCTGCGCGGCCGCCGCCGCGTCGGGCATGCGAACGCGAGGCCTGTCCGGGCGTCCCGCGCCCCGGGGCGAGGCCTCGCCGATGCTCAGGAGTCAGTGGGGGAGTCAGTGGGGGAGTCAGTCAGGAGCCGGCGACTCCGCCGGAGTCTGCTGTGGGCCGGCGCAGTTCATCGTTGATTCGCAGGGCTTCCTCGAGCTGGTCTTCCAGAATGACGATGCGGCAGGCCGCGTCGATCGGCGTGCCGCCGTCGACGAGTTCGCGCACGCGAGCGGCGATGCGCAGTTGGTAGCGGGAGTAGCGGCGATGGCCGCCTTCGGACCGCAGCGGGGTGATCAGCCGGGCTTCGCCGACCGCCCGGAGGAAACCGGGTGTGGCGCCGATCATCTCGGCGGCGCGTCCCATGGTGTAGGCGGGGTAGTCGTCGTCATCGAATCGATCGGTGGTGTTCGGCGGGGTTTCTGGGGGCATTTGCACCTCTTTCTGGAACGCGTCGAGGGGCCCCAGTGCGTACACACCGGGGCCCCGAGGGGTATCAACACCATCTGCCGGCGCTGTGCGCTGGCTTTCGTATTCCGCGTGTCCGTCCTTGAGACCGGATGTGCGGGGATCGCGAGTGTGTGACCGGGGACCACCTTCCAATCGGGGTCTGCGGTACCCGGGCGAACCGGATCCTCGCCCGGGCGATCCTGATGGCGTCTGCTCCTCTCTGATTCGTCGGGTCGTACTGCTCTGAACATTCGGTGCTGCAGGGCGACCCCGGGGGCCGCCCGGCCCGGTCATCAGACCTGAGATCTTCTTGCACTTCGTGACCCCAGGACTCCATGGCCGTGCCGTGTACTGCTCGCGCCGGTTCGTCTCTGGCGCGTATCGCTGACTTCGTCAGCTACGGAAGAAACTCTAGCCATGCCGAGTCTCAATTTCTACCTTTGACGCGACAGATTTTCCGGGGCCAGGAGAGAAATTATCTTCGCACTGCCGCCGTTCCGGGGAGCCGGGGCCACGGCTTCGCGGTGAGCTCCGGGCGGCGTGCCCGCCCCCGCGGGCTACCACCGGGTTCCCGCCCCATGGGGTCTCAGCTGCGGATTTCCTTGCGGCGCCCCCGCCGCGGACAGCGATCTTGCGGGACTCGGCCTGATCGGCGGCCGGGGTACGCAGCCTGAGGACGCCGGCGTCGTAGGCCGCGTCGAAGGCGTCCATCGGCATGGCCGTCGGCCTCGCGGGGGCCACCCTTCGGGTGAGGCCGACTGAGGCGGTGTGGTGCAGCCTCGTCAAGCTGCCGCACGCAGCCGGGCAGTGATCTGCCGGCCGGTGCACTGCGCCGGTTTCGCACAGCCGTCGTGCGGCGGCCGGCATGCAGTACGTAACTGCTACTGCCGAGCGGCGAGTTCACGCACCGTGGCCATGTCGCTGAACGCCAGCAGCTGCTCGCCGACGATCTGGTACGGCTCACTGCCCTTCCCGGCGACGAGGACGATGTCGTCACATCCGGCGATGGACAGGGCGAAGTCGATGGCCTGGCGGCGGTCCGCGCACCGCTCGAAGCGCGTCCCGGTCGCCACCAGGCCGGGCGTGATCTGGTCCAGGATCGCCTCGGGGTCTTCGTAGCGCGGGTTGTCGGAGGTGAGTACAACCATGTCGGAGAGGGTCCCGGCGATCTCACCCATCTGCGCGCGCTTGGTGGTGTCCCTGTCGCCGCCGCAGCCGAAGACGGTGATGACGTCTCCCGTAGCGAATTCCCGGATGGCGGTGAGCACCTTCTCCAGCGAGTCGGGGGAGTGGGCGTAGTCCACGATCACGGATGTACCGCCGGCGGTCTGGAATCGTTCGAACCGTCCGGGGACCGGCGGCATCCGGTCGAGTGCGGCGACCAGCCCGGCCAGGTCGTGTCCCAGAAGGTGGCAGGCCGCCACGGTGGCCAGCGCGTTGGCCACCGAGAACCGCCCCGGTACGGGGATCGCCGCCGGGTACTTGCTTCCGGCGTGCTGGAGGGTGAAGCGCGTTCCGAAGGCGTCCATGCTCAGGTCGGTCGCCCGGTAGTCGGCCTCGGCGTCGAGGGCGTAGGTCGTGACCGCGCCGGGCATGATCGCGCCGATTCCCGCTCCCACCGGGTCGTCCGCATTGACTACTGCGCGTCGGCACAGCCCCTGGAACAGGCGCAGCTTGGCATCCCGGTAGTTCTCCATGGTGCCGTGGTCGTCCAGGTGGTCCTGGGTGAGGTTGGTGAAGATGCCGACGTCGAGGAAGGCGTGATCCACCCGGTGGGTCAGCAGGCCCATCGACGTGGCCTCCAGGACCACGGTGCCCACCTTGCGGTCGCGCATATGTCCCAGCAGGTACTGGAAGTCAGGCGACTCCGGGGTGGTCAGCACTGATCTCGGCATGGGGATCAGCTCATCGCCGATGCGGCTGCCGGCCGTCCCGATCACGCCCACCCGCGCGCGTTCGGCGATCCGCAGCACGGACTCCACCATGTACGACACCGAGGTCTTCCCGTTGGTGCCGGTGACGGCCACCATGTCCATCTCGCGCCCGGGCTCGCCGTAGTAGCGGGAGGTGACGACCGCGGCCGCAGTACGCGCGTCGGGGACCTGTACGACGCACACTCCGGCCCCGGTGACCTGTACCGCCGCCGGCAGGTCGGCCATCGAGGCGTCGACGAGCACCGCCACGGCGCCGCGCGCCAGGGCGGGGCCGACGGCTTCGGGGCCGCCTTCGCGGTGACCGGGCACCGCGATGAACAGGGACCCCGGCGAGACGCGATGGGCGTCGAAGCACGTTCCCGCGGTGATGTGCGTCTCCGGATCGCCCAGGAGGACCTCGTGGTCGTGCCCGGCCAGCAGTTCGCTCAACTTCACAGGAGGTCCTCTCGGGGGTGCGGGCAGGGTCGGCCGTCGCCGGCAGTGGCGAAGGCACGTCGAGCAGCCGCGGGAATGGTGCGGGGATGCGGGGTGGTGAGGGCCAGGCAGTGGCGGGGTGTCCCCGGAAACCGGAAGAACCGCAGAAATCAGGAAGAAAGTGGGCGCGAGTGCCGGAAGGCTCCGCGGGCGGAGAATGAGGATCGGACCCCCTGGTCCGACAAGAAGCGGCTAGCCGTGGCCGTGCAGCGCGCGGCAGCGAGCCCTGGGCGCCGTGGGGCACAGCGATCTTGGGGCACCTCGCAGGCACTCCCTCATCGCATGTGTGCAACCCATGGGTGGAGTGTACGTCGCGCAGAGCGGCCCGGACCCCGCCCGTGGGCACCGCGCCGCGCGCATGGCGTGGCTGGGGCCGCTCACTCCACGGCACTGTCACCGTCGCTGTCACCGGGCCGACCGCCTGCCGCGGGGGAGTGGCGGCTCTGGACGATGGACCTGAGCTGCGTGCACGCGGCAGCGACCGTGCGTCTCGGACACGGCCGTTGGGCACGAACTCCTCGCGTATGTGGGCCAAACGGGTTCGGCCACTGCGTGATGCCCACTCATGCCCTGTGCACTGCGCAGGTCAACGCCGTACAAGCGCCACGAGCCGATGACCGTTCCAGACCTCTGTGCGGGGTGCCTTCCCCGATGTCCAGGCCCTCGCGGAGCAGGGTGATCTGCTGGCGAGGGCCTGACCGCGCGCCGACTGGGCCTATTCGACCTTGGCCCAGTCGAGCGTGCGCTCCACCGCCTTCTTCCAGCCCGCGTATCCTTCCGCGCGCTGTTCCTCGGACCAGTCCGGCTCCCAGCGCTTGGACTCCTGCCAGTGGGTGCGCAGTTCGTCGGTGTCCTGCCAGAATCCAGTGGCCAGACCGGCGGCGTAGGCGGCACCGAGCGCGGTGGTCTCGGCGACGACCGGCCGGCTGACCGGTACGCCGAGGACATCGGCCTGGATCTGCATGCACAGGTCGTTGGCCGTCACGCCGCCGTCGACCTTGAGCACGTCCAGATGGACGCCGGAGTCCTGTTCCATGGCCTCCACCACGTCGCGGCTCTGGTAGCAGATGGCTTCCAGCGCGGCCCGTGCCAGGTGGCCGTTGTCGTTGTACCGGGCGAGGCCGACGATCGCGCCGCGGGCGTCGGAGCGCCAGTACGGGGCGAACAGGCCCGAGAAGGCGGGAACGAAGTAGATGCCTCCGTTGTCCTCGACCGTGCGTGCCAGGGACTCGCTGTCGGCTGCGGTCTTGATGATCTTCAGCTGGTCACGCAGCCACTGCACCGCGGACCCGGTGACCGCGATGGAGCCCTCCAGGGCGTAGATCGCCGGGCTGTCGCCGAACTGGTACGCCACGGTGGTGAGCAGGCCGTTCTGCGAGCGGACCAGTTCGGTGCCGGTGTTGAGCACCAGGAAGTTGCCGGTGCCGTACGTGTTCTTGGCTTCGCCGGGCGCGTAGCAGACCTGCCCGACGGTGGCCGCCTGCTGGTCGCCGAGCATCCCGGTGATGGGGATGGCGGCCCGCAGCGGCCGGGTGGTGCGGGTCTCGCCGAACGCCTCCCGGTGGGAGGACGGGCTGATGGTGGGCAGCATCGCCCGGGGGATGTCGAAGAAGCCCAGCAACTCCTCGTCCCAGTCGAGAGTTTCCAGGTTCATCAGCATGGTGCGGCTGGCATTGGTCACGTCAGTGGCGTGGATTCCGCCCTCGGGGCCGCCGGTGAGGTTCCACAGCACCCAGCAGTCCGTATTGCCGAAGAGGGCATGGCCCTGCTCCGCCGCCTCGCGGACCCCGTCGACGTTCTCCAGAATCCACTTGATCTTGCCGCCGGAGAAGTACGTGGCCGGCGGCAGGCCCGCCTTGCGGCGGATCACGTCACCCTGGCCCGAGCGTTCCAGGGCAGCCGCAATGGAGTCGGTGCGAGTGTCCTGCCAGACGATGGCGTTGTAGTAGGGACGGCCGTTGCGGGGGTCCCAGACGACGGTCGTCTCCCGCTGGTTGGTGATGCCGATCGCCGCCAGGTCGGACGGGGACAGATTCCCGTGCCGGAGGGCGTTCTGGATCACCGAGTTGGTGCGCTCCCAGATCTCCACCGGGTCGTGCTCGACCCACCCCGAGCGCGGGAGTATCTGGGCGTGCTCCAGCTGGTGCTTCGCCACCTCGTTGCCGTCGTGGTCGAAGATCATGAAACGGGTGCTGGTGGTTCCCTGGTCCACCGCGCCGACGAAGTCCGGCATGGCTGCCGCCTCTCCTGTGGGATGGGCTGGGTTGAGGCCTCACGCAGGGGGCCGGTCAGTCCTGGGGGGTCGGGACACGTCCGAAAGCTCGCCGACCAGCCCTGACCTTTTTAGCCGTTCCGCCATGGGAGCCCGCTTCCTGCCGGCTCAGGACCGGCCGTCGCTTGCCCGATTCCCCCAAGACGTCATCGTATGACGATCAAGTGGCAGCCGCATGTGAGGCGCTGTGGCCCCACGCCTGACCAGGATGAAGACCGAGGCCGACCCCGATCCCGCGCGCCTGCGTCCTCCGGCGAAGGGTGTCGTGCACGACCGCCTGCACGGGCGGCGCGTCGCGTAGAGCGCCGGCGAATGCCGCCGGGCCGCGGCGCCGGAAACCGTACCGGGCCGACTTGCCCAGGCCGCCATGAGGCGCGCATCAGAGTGGCGCGTACATGGAAAATGGCGGGCCTTCGTGCCCACGCCGCCCTACGCTCCTCGCATGGTCGAACTCGCCGATGACGAGCCCTTATCGGGCCGGTCACCCACGCTGCGGCGGGACCGGGACTTCGGCTTCTTCTGGGCCGCGCAGACCCTCTCGGTCATCGGGGACTCCTTCGCCCTGATCGCTCTGCCGCTGCTGGTGTTGCGCGAGACGGGGTCCATCGCGCAAATGGGCCTGCTGACCGCCGTGGCCGGCGCGGCCTCGGTTTTCGCCGGGGTCTTCGCGGGGATCGTGGTGGACCGGTTGGACCGCAGGACGCTCCTGATCGCCTGCGACCTCGCCCGCATGGTGCTGTACGCACTCATTCCACTGGCCTGGGCATTCGGCCCGCAGATCTGGCTGCTCTACGTAGTACTGCCCCTGGGCGAGGCCGTCGGGATGCTGTTCTCCGTCACGTACGTCACTGTCGTACGGGCCCTCGTACCCGGGGACCGCATCACGGAGGCCAACGGCAGGCTGAATGCTACAGCCGCAGCGGCCGGGGTTGTTGGCCCGCTGTTCGCCGGTGTAGTGGCGGCCCGGTTCGGCCCGGCGGCGGCCGTCGGCGTGGACGCGGCGAGCTTCGGCGTGTCAGCCGCCTGCCTGAGCTTCGTACGGTTCCGGGGCCGCACGCGGGCGGCGCAGGCGGGCCGACCCGGGGAAGGCGGGGAGGTTCGGCAGACGATGTGGAAGGACCTGCTCGCCGGGCTGTCCTTCCTGTGGCGGCACCCGGTGCTGCGGGCCCTGACCGTCTGTCTGTCCTTCTTCAGCTTCCTGACACTCGGCCTGAACGACCTGCTCATCTACCACCTCAAGCATGACCTCGCCCAGAGCGACAGCACGGTCGGCACTGTCTTCGCGGCCGGGGCGATGGGCACAATCACCGGAGCCCTGCTCGTGGCCCCGGTCCGCCGCAAGCTGGGCTTCGGCGCAACGTGGATCGGCGCCGTGGCGGTCTGCGGAATCACCCTGGCGGGCATCGGTTCGGCCAAAAGCGTGCCGGGCATCGCCGCCTTGACCGCCGCCTTCCTGGGCTCTGTCAGCATCGCAGGCACCTGCTCCATGTCCCTGCGACAGGAGGTGACTCCGGACCACTTGCTGGGACGGGTCACCTCGGCGTTCTGGACCATCCACTACTCGGCAGCCCCGGTGGGCGCGGTTGTTCTCACCTGGGCCGCGCAGCGCCACGGCACGGCGCCGGTGGGCCTGGCAGCCGGTGCATGCTGCCTGCTCATAGCGGCACTGGCGCTGCTCACCCCAGTCCGCCAGCCCCGTCCGGAGCGTTCGCGCGATCTCGCCTGACCGGCATCGCGCATCACAACCAGGGGGCGGTAATTGTGCCCCCACGGCAAGGAGTTGCGCCGGCCGGCGCCGCAGTCGCCGGCTTGTTCTCCGGCACCGTCCGAGCCTGCCGCCTCGTCCTCAGGCGAGCAGCTTGTCCTTCGCCTTCTGGAATTCCTCGTCGGTGAGGGTGCCCCTGTCCTTCAGCTCGGCCAGCCTGGCCAGTTCGTCGACGCTGCCCCGGCCCGTACGGCCGGGGCCGGCTGCGTCGCGGATGTACGCCTTGAGTGACTCGTCGGCCGCCTTGGCCTGCTGGATGTCACGCTCTCCCATGGACTTGCCGCGGACGATCACATAGACCAGCACGCCCAGGAACGGCACCAAGAGCACCAGGATCAGCCAGCCCGCCTTGAGCCATCCGCTGAGGTCGTGGCTGCGAAAGATGTCCGTGATGATCTTGAAGAGCAGGAACAACCACATGATCCAGAGGAAGAACCACAGCATGGTCCAGAAGAGATTGAGGAGAGGATAGTCGTCCATGATTCAGTCATAACATTGGATAGCGGACACTGCCCGCGGAAGGGCGAGCACCTCCGCACGGTGTGATCCGGATCGCCGGTGGCCAGCCGGACGGGGTCGCGATGCCGGACGGGGTCGCGATGGCGGAGTGTGCGCGGGCGACCCGGTCAGGCCGAGCGGTTCGAGCGCCGCTACGCGTCCCCGGCATCCGGAGGCGGACAAGCCGGACGTGCCACGGTGGGCGCTCGGTCGAGCCCTCAGCGCAGTCTGGTCCAGATCAGGGCTGCTCGGATTCCGGGATCAGATGCATCGCCGCCTCCTCCGCCGAGGCGGCGCCGTCAATACCGACATCGTTAGCGACCAGATCCTTCTCCTGGTCGGAGTGTGCCCCCTCGTCAGGGGCCACGAGCCGGCCGGCCCGCTCTTCCCCTACCTCTTCGTCGATGAGCTCGCCGTCGGTGTCCCAGGCGTCGCCCAGCCCGTCGCCCGCGGGAACAGTGACGTCCGGTGTCTCCTCGGCCAGCCGCTCATCAAGGCTCTCGCCCCGGCGCTGCTCCGCCGCGGTGGTGCCCACCCGCTCCACGGCCCACGGCCTCTCCGGCGGGGAGTACCCGTCCGAGAGGATCTGCAGCGCGGGATCATCGAGCGTGTCCTCGGCGTCCAGCAGCCCGGCATCGTCCTGCACCTCTGACCCGTCCGGCTGGTAGACCTCGTCGCCCATTGAGCTCTCGCTCATGTCTCCTCCTCACGGCCCGGTACTTCCAGTTTCCGCCAGGCTGCGGCGCCGGTCGCCCCGTGGGGCCAAGTAAGGGGCGCGGGGCGAGCTCCCCTCGTCCTGCCCCGCGTGCAGCTCTGCGCCACGGCCGCTCCACCAGAGGGCGTGCCCGTGCCGCGGTAGCCGAGGGGTGTGGCCCCGGCGTACCGCCTGCGGGCCGGTGCTGAGGGAACAATCGGGAGCCGCTTGCGGTTCTTCCGTACGTGGCTGCGGAGGGGACAGTGTCCCCGGGCCCAACTATTGTCCATGGGGAAGATCGTTCGGCTGAAGCCCCATGGAGCCATTCGCCGAGAGGCGACCGCCCTCCGCCAGTCACCACTTACGGCCCCGGCAGGCCTCCTCAGTCCTCAGCCGGGGCCCCTCTCGTACTGGCCGGCAGGTGCCACGGGAGGCAGGGCGGATGCCTTTGCGGGCAGGTACCGGAGCGTGGCGCCGCGACGCAGGCTCGACGTGACCGTGACCGTGACCGTGACCGTCAGACTCTCGACGCTGCCGTTGATGCCTGGGCCGCGGTGAAGGGGGCGTCAACGAGAGCGGTTTCGATGCGCAGTTCGCCATGGCGGGGCAGACTCGGCACCGGCTGCATCGCCAACGCCCTTTGCGCTGGGCGCATGCGGCCGCCCCAACCTCCAGCGGCTACAGCGCTGTGCTCCCATACGACACGATGTACTCGGCGACGCCCTTGTGCACCGGCCTGTCTCACAGGCTGATTCCGGCCCACTGAAGCGGGCCCCGCGCGACCGGCCCAGCGAACGCGCACGCCAAACTCACCAGTAGGCAACCTTCGCAGAAGCACCACAAGAGCTACGCGCAGCCTTCGACAGGTGCCGTTAGCGTTACTGTCCGCTCGATCCCGCGTGCGAACTCGAAACAGTCGCCGGCGTCCCTGGCGGCGCAGTCAGCACAGAAAGATCACGCATGGACTACTGCTCCTCATGCCGTCGGACCCTCAATGGGGCCCTGGTGTGTCCCGGGTGCGGTGCGTACGCCCCGGACATCGCCCCGCCTGTCCCTCACCTCGGTGACGCGGCTGCGAGGACCGCAACGACGCGGGAGGCATGGCGCACGGAGGAGTTCCCCGCCTCGGAGTCCTACGACGACCCTCGTTTCTCCGATGCCGCACCGTTCGGTACCGAGGCGTCCGAGGATGCGGTGGCGGACGCACCGGACGCCGGGCTCTCCAGTGGCTCCCAGCACGCGGCCCCCGCGGTGCAGGGCCGTGCGGCCCGGCGTCGTCAAATGGCGATGTGGAAGAAGAAGCAGCGTCGGGTCGCAGTCGTGTCGGCGGTCGCGCTCGTCGGCGGTGGGCTGACCGTCGCGCTGCTGCCGGACGGACCTTCGGCCGACCCCGCACACGCCGCCTCGGTGCCGGAGCCGGAAACCTCGGCCACGCCCCGGACGCACATCAGCGGCTCTGCGGCAGCGGAGACTGACGCCGGCGTTTCGCGGGATCACGGCACAACCACCAAGCCGACCAAGGCCACCAGCCCACCGCGGAGAGCCACGGGCACCGCGGCCACTACTCCGACGAGGCGCCTGCCGCAGAACACCACCGTCGTCACCGCCCACCCCACCGCGACGACGAGCCCGCGGCCCCACACCCCACCCGTGGCGGCCGACGGAGTGTCCGGCCCCGAGGCTGACTCACCGGCCCCGCAGACGACCCCGCCCGCTTCCGCCCCCGATAACGATTCCGCGGGGGACACGTCGCCTGCGAGCCCTGCGCCGACAGCGACATCACCGGGGCAGGTCTGCTTGCTTGTCCTGTGCGTCGGCTGATTCCAACCTGACCGCGGTGCCTGGCTGTTGGCTGTGAACGGCTCCTCCGACTGCGGGAGATGGGGACGCCGTGGGGCGTCGGCGACCAGTTCGCACGCCAGGCAGCAGAGGTACTCGAATCCGCCGGAGGCCTCAGGGCGGAGAGAAGACGCCCACCAAGGTGCGGGCGTCAGCGGCCCGCCGGAACGGCCGTGGCACAGTCGGTGCCCCCCGCCCCGTAACTCGCATAGCGCCGTCACTATGACCAAGGTCTTGGGACGTCACATGCCGACAGCAGGGACCAGCTGGGTCGAGGACGAAGGCGACGTCGGGGCGCCGCGATAGGCGTCGGCGGCGCGGCGCGCGCCGCCATCGGAGAGATCCACTGCCCAGACAACGTCAATCTCCGGTCCCGGCGCTGGTCCTCTCGAGCCCATCGAGGATCAGGTCGAGTCCGAACTCGAACTCGTCGCCGTAGTCGTAGCCGGGCCGGAGTACGCGCTCGGTCGTCAGCTCGGCCAAGTGCGGGTAGTCGTCAGGGCCGAACTGCGTGAGGATTGCCTGCGCCAACTCGGCGGTCTCATCTGGGGTGTCGAACGGCAGGCTCCGCTCCTGCAAGGCGAACCCGTAGATGTAGCTGTCGAGGGCCGAGAACGCGTGCGCGGTCAACTCGACGGAGAAGCCGGCATTCCGAAGGCATCCGATGACGGTGTCGTGATGCCGCAGCGTCGCCGGACCCGGCGAGGTCCGCGACTCCATCAGACCGATCGCCCAGCGGTGGCGCGACAGGGCTCGGCGAACCGAGATCGCCCGCTGACGCATCGCCGTCTTCCAGTCGTCCTCGCCTGACGGCAGATCGATCTCGCCGAAAACCACGTCGATCATGCCGTCAAGGAGATCGTCCTTGTTGGCCACGTGGGAGTACAGCGACATCGCCTCGACCCCGACCGCCTCGCCGAGCTTGCGCATGCTGAGCGCCTCGAGCCCGCTCTCGTCGGCAAGGGAGACAGCGGCGTGCAGTACTCGTTCCCGACTGAGCGGGGTGCGGGGCGACCGAGAGTCGGCGGTCCGCCTGGTCATCTGTGTGCTCCTTTCGTCAGCCTTGACAACCTTACGCCGTAAGCATATACCTTACGGCGTAAGCCCTCACCGAACCTGGAGTGTCACGATGCAGAGCAAGCAGCTCGACAACCCGAGAGAGCCGGCCGCCGTGACCGCCGACGGGAGAACCATGAAGTCGATCGTCCAGGACCGGTACGGCCCTGCCCCCGAGGACGTTCTCCGGCTCGCGGAGATCGACAAGCCCGCGGTTCAGAGCGACGAAGTCCTGGTGCGAGTACACGCGGCCAGCGTGGACCGGGGCACCTGGCACGTGATGGCCGGCCTGCCCTATCCCATCCGAATGGCGGGATTCGGTCTCCGTCGACCGAAGAGCAACCCGGGCCGGAGTCTCGCTGGAACGGTCGAAGCCGTCGGCGCCGACGTGACCGGATTCAAGCCGGGTGATGAGGTGTTCGGCATCTGCGGCGGCTCGTTCGCCGAGTACGTGAGCGTCCGACCCGACAAGCTCGTACCGAAGCCGGCGAACCTCTCCTTCGGCGAGGCGGCTGCCGTCCCCATCTCCGGGCTCACCGCCCTCCAAGCCGTCCGCGACCAGGGACGAGTCCAGGCCGGACAGAAGGTGCTGATCGTCGGCGCGTCGGGAGGCGTGGGCACCTTCGCAGTGCAGATCGCCAAGGCATACGGAGCTGACGTCACGGGCGTGTGCAGTACGGCGAAGGTCGATGCGGTCCGAGCTGTCGGCGCAGATCACGTCATCGACTACACCCAGGAGGACTTCGCTGACGGCCGGCGCCGCTACGAGGTCATCCTCGACATCGGAGGCAACACTCGGCTGTCGCATCTCCGCCGCGCCCTGACCCCTCAGGGACGGCTCGTCATCGTCGGAGGCGAGACCGACGGACGGTGGCTCGGCGGCATTGACCGTCAGCTGCGGGCCCACCTGTTGTCTCCGTTCGTCGGCCAGAAGCTGGGTACCTTCGTCTCGTCGGAGAACGCCGAAGACCTGAGGACCCTCTGCGAGTTCATCGAGTCTGGCAAGGTCGCACCCGCCATCGACCGGACGTACCCGCTCAGCGAGGTCGCCGCGGCCATCCGCTACATGCTGGAAGGCCAAGCCCGCGGCAAGCTCGTGATCACCGTCTAGCCTCGTACTCGGCGCCGGGCGATCGCCGCCTCGTAGCGTTGGGGTGCCGATCTGCCGATCATGGCCCGGACCGGGTCAGGTACTCCGCGATGCGTTCCCCCCAAGTACGGATGTCGGCGCGAGTCCGCGACACATACAGGTCGGCGTGCGGCAGCAAATGGGCCAGCGTTTCCGCGGTCGACAGGGGGTGGCCCGGGTCGTCCACCCAGGCCAGGATCAAGATCGGCCGGCGCAGCGCGGCAATTGCCGTGGGGGAGGGCAGGTCGGACAGCGCCAAGCCGCGCAGGACGGACGGCAGTACCCGCTCGGCGGGCGTCGGGGGGAACTCGGGAACGTCGGCTACGACTGCGGGGCGAGGCAGTTTCCCCTTGGCGGCGAGCCAGGCGTCCACTCCCTCTCGTTCGATGGTGTCAGCGGCTTCCCGGTTGTCCCGCGCGTGCGCCTCCCGCGTCGTCCAGGCGGTGGGCGGGATGAGCAGGACCAGCCGGGAGAACCGGTCGGGCGCCTGGACAGCGGCGTGCAGCACGGTGGCGCTTCCCATCGACGCGCCCATGGCGTCGAGGGGCTCGGCTGCGCCCAGGTGATCGAGCAGGGCAAGCAGATCGTCGGCAAGCGAGGGGTAGGTATAGTCGGTGTCCACGGGGTCGCCGGTGGACCGTCCGTGCGCTCGCGCGTCATAGCGGACCAGTCGCTGCCCCGCGTCCAGGACCGGCGCCCAGTCGAACAGGCCCATCCGGTCCTCGACGGCCTGACTGACGAACCCGCCGTGCGCGTACACCGCGAGAGGGCCCTCACCGGCGTCGTCGTAGAACAGCTCAGCCCGGCGATGCCAGAAGCGGCCTTCCTTTGCGGTGTGCCTTCCCACTGCACTCATAGCCGCGCGCCTCGTCTTGGCACCTCTGTGTAAATCTTACGACGGATGCCTAGGAGGTCCTAAGCCTGTCCGACGGATCGGTGACCTCAGCGTGAAGGCACGTGCTGGGAGAAGAACGAGACACGTGGCTGCGCACCAGGGGCACCGATTTCGCCGGGTCGATCGTGCCGACCAGCGCCTGGGCCGCGGCCGTTCCGCCCGCCGAGTGACCTGGTGGTGGTCGCCATCGGCTCCAAGTCATCGCCGGTGCCAGGAAGGAACTGAAGTTTTGCGGTTCCCAGTCAGGTTGACGGATGCTCATGCCCAGGCTCACCGGGCGCCCAGGCGATGGACAGAGCTGCGCCGAGGAGGGCCAGCAGGAGGCCGACGAGGAAGCCGCCGAGGTTGGACATCGGAATCGACAGCAGGGCAAGCACGATCGCCGCGACACCGGCAAACACCCGCACGATGGGCTGGAACCACATGGTCAGGCCGAGCGTCACGAGGAGCACGCCGATGACCAGTGAGCCGGAGCCGGCAGTGGTGGCCATCTGGATGGTGAGTTGGCCGATCGCGAGGTCTGCGTACGGCAGATACACGATCGGCACCCCGCCCAGCATGGTCAGCAGCCCGGCCCAGAACGGCCGACTCCCGCGCCAGTCGCCGAAGTGCAGCCAGAGGCCCTTGAGGTAATGGTCGTTGCGCCTTGGAGAATCGACGCTCATAAAACAGCTCCCCGGGGTCAGGCTTCTTACCGACATGTGAAGAGAAGGGGCGGGCGCGGGGAATGAGCTCTTCTCATCGGTCGCGGCGTGTCTAGAAGCACTCGTGAACGCCTTTGTAGAGTCTCACGCTGCTTCCGCTGATCCTGGTAATTCTGGCGCTTGTTGCCAGCACGATTTGCTTGGAATCGGTCACCACAATCGTCTCGGCCTCCTGCGCGGCACGGGCGGGGTCCGTTTTATCCCCTTTCTTGATGCCCGGCCCCTTCGTGCTGGCCCCGGCGGCAATGCCATTGTTGGTGTTCTTGAGCGTGACAGTGCCGCTGTCGCTTCGGACTGAATCGGTGTACGTGTCACGCGATGTGACCTGCTCAGCGGTCGCCTTTACCGTGAACGTGCCGATCAGCGGGATGTTCCGAGCGACCACGGACTGACAAAGGCCCGTGGTCTTCGACTGCTCCATGCCCGTGACCGTAACGGGGACGAGCTTGCCGTCGTATCGGCGGTCCACGGCGCTGTACTGGATCAGCCCGATGCCTTCGGTGCGCTCGGCAGTTACTTTGAATTGCTGGTTGGAGATGAGGAACGACGCGGCAAGCGCGCCCTGGGCCAAGGCAACGAACAGCGCCGCGCTGGCGGCGAGGCTGGGCACCATGACAACGGCAAACAGCCTCCATCTGATCCTGCCATGCGTCCTGGACAAGACTCCTCCTGGTTCTTGAAGGTGTGCCTCAGGCATCATCTCCGGCCTTCCATAAGCTCCCCCGGGACGGGGAATCCCAAATCCTTGGGATACTCTTGAGCAGAAACGCCGCCCTTCAAGCCGGCTGGACTCTCGTCGACGCCGGACAGCGCGGCATAGTCGCCGAGCCGCTCGAATCGGAAGCCGAAGCTCACTGCACCATCTGGGTTGCTGGGACAAGGAATAAGCCGAGTCGCCAGTGGGAATAACTCGAACATTCGGATGCTATACGCCGATTCGCTCGTGAGCCCTTCTCGGAATGGCCGCCGATCGGGTGATATGGCGGGGGCTGGTGAGGCCTATTCACGGCGGCGGAGTGCGGCGCCTGCACGGTGCACATGAACGGCCGCACCGCTCTGGCTTGCATGACACTCGCCTTGGCGGCCGAAGGCCGGGACACCACGACCGTCGAAGGCCTGGCGACAGACGGCGAACTGCATCCCGTGCAGCAGGCGTTCATCGACAAGGACGGCTTCCAGCGCGGCTACTCACGCGCCTGGACAGCTGATGTCGGCAGTCGCCTGCATCCAAGGTGGGCATGAGGCCAGCGCGCTCGGCGCCGAGGGCATGGGCGAACTCGGGGCGGCCCGCGCGCCTACTTGCCGCTCAATCCGACCTCGACGGGATCAGCGTCACCTGAGTGCTCACCCTGGGTTCCTACGCAACCCGTGGGGATAGTCGGTTGCCCTGGAGGAAACACCGCTGACAGGATCCTCGCCATGCCTACCTTCTCCGCACATGACGGAACCGGCCTCGCCTACCACGTGTTTGGGGAAGGCACCCCACTGATCTGCCTGCCGGGCGGCATGCAGGACTCCGATTACCTCGGTGAACTCGGCGGCCTGTCGGCGTACCGGCAGTTGATCATGATGGACCCTCGGGGCACCGGCCAGTCCGCGGTCCCGGAGGATGCCGCCTCCTACCGTTGTGACCGCCTTGTCGATGAGGTCGAGGCTCTGCGCGAGCACCTTGGTCTTGACCGGCTGGACCTGCTCGCGCACTGCGCCGGGGCGAACATCGCGGCACTGTATGTGGCCCGGCACCCAGAACGCGTCAGCAAGCTCGCTCTGATCACTCCGAGCACCAGGGCCGTCGGCATTGATGCCACCGGGGAGACCCGGCGTGAGACCGCGCAACTCCGCAAGGGCGAGCCCTGGTTCGCAGCGGCCTTCGCGGCCCTCGAAACAGTCATGGCCGACAACGCCACCGACGACAGCTGGAAGGCCATCGACCCCTTCTACTACGGTCGATGGGATGCGGCCGCACAAGCCCATCAGGCGGCCCAGGACGGCCGTCAGAACAAGGAAGCCGCAGCCGCCTTCGGCGCTGAGGGCGCCTTCGACCCCGACGCCACCCGCGCGGCACTCGCCGCTTTCAACGCGCCGGTGCTGCTGATTGCCGGAGAGGTCGACCTGAACTCGATTGCGAGCCTCGTGGCCGAATTCGCCGATCTGTTCCCGAACGCCGAGCTTGTCGTTCAGCCTGAGGCAGGCCACTATCCGTGGCTCGATGATGCTGACCGGTTCGTTGCGACAGCGGCGACGTTCCTGGCCTGAAAGCCCGGCGTCCGGTTTACGGGGCGTCCGGGGCTGTACGGGCTGTCTTCCTACGCTGCGAAAAGATCCGCCCAGCGGGTGATCCCGCCGCCGGTGTGGACGCGTATGCCATAGCGGTCCGACAGGGCGGTGACTATGGCGATTCCCCGGCCGTGCTCGTCCGGGACGGCCCACTGCTTGGCTGGGAGCGCGCGTCCCGCGTCGGTGACTTCGATGCGCAGGGCTCTGCGTTCGTCGACGCGGGCCCAC
The DNA here is from genome assembly GCF_042888505.1 of Streptomyces sp. NPDC002870. Lineage (NCBI taxonomy): Bacteria > Bacillati > Actinomycetota > Actinomycetes > Kitasatosporales > Streptomycetaceae > Streptomyces > Streptomyces sp. NPDC002870. The sequence continues at coordinate 23,636 of NZ_JBIAPW010000025.1, read as the reverse complement.
GACAACCGCAGCGTCGCCGGTGGCAGGGCGTGGACGAGCGCATTGGTCAGCAGCTCCGAGACCACCAAGAGTGCATCCATGGTGACGTCCGGTGAGAGGTCCCACTCCGCCAGCACGGCGCGGACACGTCGGCGTACGACCGCGATGGCCTCCGGGGAATGCGGCACGGGGCAGACATGATCGACTGCCTCGCGGGCCACCGTGCTGAGCTGAGCCGCCATGTGCCCTCCTAGCGAGCGCTGCCGGCGGGACGCCGACCTCAACGACGCTATGGAGCGATTCGAGGCCGGTCAACAAACGGTGGTCGGCATTACCGAACGCAGTACCTGGAATCGGAAATATCACCACATCATGCGCCACGTAGACCGGCATAGACGGGCCTAGAATCGTCTTATGGCCGGCCCAGTCCAGTCCATCGAACGGGCGGCGGCGATCTTGCGTCTGCTCGCCGGCGGCCCTCGTCGGCTCGGACTGGGCGAGGTGGCCGCGTCGCTGGGCCTGGCGAAGGGGACCGCCCACGGCATTCTGCGCACCTTGCAGCACGTGGATTTCGTGGAGCAGGACGCGGCGACGGGAAAGTACCAGCTCGGGGCGGCGCTGCTCCACCTCGGCACCAGTTACCTCGACGTCAACGAGCTGCGGTCGCGCTCCATCAACTGGGCCGACGCTCTGGCCGCCCGCAGCGGGGAGGCGGTCCGCCTGGGCACCCCCCTGGAGGGCAGGGTGCTGATCATCCACCACGTCTTCCGGCCGGACGACACGCTCCAGACCCTGGACGTGGGCGCGCTGCTGCCGCTGCACGCCTCCTCGCTCGGCAAGGTCCTACTGGCCTTCGGCACCGCGACCGCGGAGTCGGCGCTCGAGGCCGGGCTGGAGGCGTACACACGGCACACTCTGGTCGTCCCGGAGGAGCTCACCCGAGCACTCGCCGAGATCCGGGAGGTCGGATGGGCCGCCGAGGTTCAGGAGATGAGCATGGGTGAGGCCGGCGTCGCCGCGCCCATCAGGGGGCACGGGGGCCTCGTGGTGGGCGCCATCGGAGCGTCCGGCCCGGTCGAGCGGATCTGTGATGCCAAGGGACGGCCTCAGCCGGCCCTGATCACCCTGCTCCGTGAGGCCGCACGGGCGATTTCCAGAAACCTGGGGGCGGCCCGCTGGTAGGTCCCACCACCGCATCCTCGACGCATCGGAAGGCGGCCAGGATCATGGTTGAACGGTATGTGATGTCCATCGACCAGGGCACCACCTCCACCCGTTGCATCCTGTTCGACCACCGTGGGCGGTTGGTGTCGGTGGCCCAGCGCGAGCACCAGCAGTATTTCCCGAGGCCCGGTTGGGTCGAGCACGACGCCCTCGAGATCTGGCGCAGTGTGCGACGCGTCGTGCCCGAGGCCCTGTCCGGCGTCGGCGCCGCCGTCGGAGAGGTCTCCGCCCTGGGCATCGCGAACCAGCGCGAGACCACGGTGCTCTGGGACCGGCGGACAGGCATCCCGCTGGGGAGAGCGATCGTCTGGCAGGACACCCGCACCGCTCCGCTCGTCGAGGACTTGAGAAACCACCCCGGCGACGACTTCTTCCAGGAACGCTGCTACCTGCCGCCCTCGACCTATTTCTCCGCGCCACGGATCCGCTGGCTGTTCGACCACGTCGCAGGGCTGGAACAGCGAGCCCAGGACGGCGAGGTGCTGTTCGGCACGATGGAGACCTGGCTGATCTGGAACCTCACCGGCGGCACGGCCGGCGGTCAGCACATCACCGACGCCACCAACGCCAGTCGCACGATGCTCATGAACATGCGCACGCTCACCTGGGACGAGGAACTGCTGGGGTTCTTCGGGGTCCCCCGCGCCATGCTGCCCGAGATCCGGTCGTCGGCGGAAAGCTACGGTGAGGACAGGTCGGTCCTCCCGGGCATGCCCATCACGGCCGCGCTCGGCGATCAGCAGGCTGCACTCTTCGGGCAGACCTGTTTCTCCCCGGGCGAGGCGAAGTGCACCTACGGGACCGGCAGCTTCCTGCTGCTCAACACCGGCACCGACGTCGTACGGTCCCGGAACGGACTTCTCACCACCGTTGCGTACAAGATCGCCGATCAGCCCGCGGTCTACGCGCTGGAAGGGCCGATCGCCGTCACAGGCTCGCTGGTCCAGTGGTTCCGTGACCGTCTGGGACTGATCAGCAGCGCGCCGGAGATCGAGACCCTCGCGCGCACCGTCGAGGACAACGGCGGCTGCTACATCGTCCCGGCGTTCTCCGGTCTCTTCGCGCCCCACTGGCGCAGTGACGCACGCGGTGTCATCGTCGGCCTCACCTCATACATCACCAAGGGGCACCTGGCCCGAGCCGTGCTGGAAGCCACCGGGTGGCAGACGCGTGAGGTCGTCGACGCCATGAACGCCGACTCCTCGCTGACCCTGAACGAGCTCAAGGTCGACGGTGGCATGACATCCGACAACCTGCTCATGCAGATCCTGGCCGACGTCCTTGACGTGCCCGTGGTGCGGCCCATGGTCGCCGAGACCGTCTCGCTGGGCGCCGCCTACGCCGCCGGGCTGGCCGTCGGCTACTGGTCGGACCTGGAAGTCCTGCGCCGCAACTGGCACCGGGCGGCCCAATGGCTGCCCGACATGGACTCCGCGCGGCGCGAATCGGAATACGACAACTGGCAGCGGGCCGTCGAGCGATCGCTGGGGTGGATCAAACCGTCGAACCGCGCTTGACGTCCAGACCGTACAACTGGGGTCCAGGAGCCTGCCGAAGTCCGTCCCTCTGAGACACACGCCCTGTGAAAGACTCGACGCGTGATCGTCGAACGCGCGTACGTGCACGTGGCCTCGTACGAAAATGAGGAGTGGCCCTGGTCCGTGCCCTCTGTGCGCGAGCTCCTGGCGGACGGGCTGCGCTTCACCGCGCCGGTGACCTTTCTCGTCGGTGAGAACGGCTCGGGCAAATCGACTCTGGTCGAGGCCCTCGCGGAGGGCTTCGGCCTGGACTCCTGGGGCGGCTCGCACGACTGGCGCTATGCCAGCCACCGCTCCAAGTCGGTGTTGGGTGAGCGGATCCGTTTCGACGCGGCGCCTCGCGGGCGGCGCATGGTCGGCAGCTGGTCCGCCCGCAAAGGGTTCTTCCTGCGGGCCGAGACGGCGCTGGACGCGCTGGAACGGGAAGGATTCGCACCCGATTCGGTCAGTCATGGCGAGGGCTTTCTCGCGGCGTTTCGTGGGAAGTTCCTCCAGGCCGGCCTGTATGTGATGGACGAGCCGGAGGCGGCCCTCTCGTTCGCCTCCTGCCTCGAACTGCTCGGCCATCTTGACCAGTTGGTGAAGAGCGGTGGCCAGGTCATCTGCGCCACCCACTCGCCGCTGCTGACCGCGCTGCCGGGTGCGGACATCGTCGAGGTCGGCGAACACGGCATGCGCCGGGTGGCCTGGCGCGAACTCGCCCTGGTCGACCACTGGCGCCGCTATCTCGCCGACCCGCAGTCCTATCTGCGGCATGTCCTCGACTGAGAGCCCCTGTTCAAGTGCGAGGACCCTGCTCGGCCTGGCCTCCCTGTTGTCGACTGTCCCGTGGTACCGCGACGACGCGAGCCGAGCCGGCGACGCGGTCTTGGTGTCGGGTCTGGACGATCTGCGCACCGGCCGGGGCGCCGTGTCTGCTGGGTCGTAGGGCCCTGGCGGGACCGGCAAGGAGATTGAGGTGGATGTCGTGGTGGCGCAGGTCCCCGGCGATGGCCAGGAGTTCGGCCGTCCCCGACCGACGCGCTCCCCCTCCTGGGCGGTGAAGAATCACGCGCTGGGAGGGCCTTCTTGCCGGCCTCGGTCGTTCAGCGGGCGAGGAGGTCTCGAAGTGCCTTGGCTATGTCGGCGGGGGCTTCTTCCGCCATGAAGTGGCCGCAGGTGACGGTGGAGTGCCGCAGGTCCGGTGCCCAGGCGCTCCACAGGGCTGCCGCGTCGAAGCCGAGGGCGGCGCCCCAGTCCTGCTGGAGCACGGTGACCGGCATCCGCAGCCGGTTGCCTGCGTCCCGGTCGGTCTGGTCGTGATCGACGTCGACGCCGGCGGAGGCGCGGTAGTCGGCCACGATCGAGGGCACCGCGTCGCGGCAGGCGTCCAGGTAGGCGGCGCGGACGTCGGCGGGGATCGCCTGAGGGTCGTTGGTCCAGATGTCGAGGAAGTGGCTGAAGAAGCCGTCCGGGTAGGCGGCGATCATCTGCTCGGGCAGGCCCGGGGGCTGGGCCATCAGGTAGAGGTGGAAGCCGACGGCGGCGGTGGTCCCACGCATCACCTCCCACATGTCCAGGGTCGGCAGCACGTCGAGGCAGGCCAGGTGAGTGATCGTCTCGGGGTGGTCGAGCCCGGCGCGGAAGGCGACCAGTGCGCCGCGGTCGTGCCCGGCCAGCGCGAAGCGCTCGTGCCCCAGCGTGCGAGCCAGGGCGACTATGTCGGCGGCCATGGTGCGCTTGGCGTAGGCGGCGCCGGTCTCAGCCGGTTTGTCGCTGGCGCCGTAGCCGCGCAGGTCGGGGCAGATCACGGTGTGGTCGGCCGCGAGGTCGGCGGCGACATGGCGCCACATCAGGTGGGTCTGCGGGAAGCCGTGCAGCAGCACGATCGGACGGCCCGAGCCTGCGACGGCCGCATTCAAGGACACGCCGTCGGCGACGGGGACGCGTTGGTAGGTGAAGCCGGCGATGGCAGGTGTCATGGTTTCGCCCTTCTCTGTGGATGACCAGGTGCCCAAGCCTGCCGGGCGCGGATGAGCATCGAGTGAGCGCGCTACCGTGACCAGGGAGGATTCCCTCGGAAAGGGTGGTCAGGGGTGCAGGTCGCGTTCGGGGTGCTGGGGCCGGTGGTGGCCTGGGACGATGCCGGGGGCGCGATCGCGTTGAAGGGGCCGCGGCACCGTGCGGTGCTGGCCCGGCTGATCGTCGCCCGCCGCCGCGTCGTCCCGGTTACCCGCCTGGTCGAGGACCTGTGGGCCGATCCACCCGCGGGCGCGGTGGGCGCGGTGCGCACCTTCGTGGCCGCGCTGCGCCGCGCACTGGAACCGCAGCGCCCGCCCCGTACTCCGGCCCGGCTGCTGGTCACAGAGGGCCCGGGGTACGCGCTGCACGCCGAGCCAGGAACGGTGGACGCCTGGCGCTTCGAGCAGGCGGTTGCCGCCGCCGCGACGCTGCCGCCCAAGGACGCGCTCGCCAGGCTGGAGGAAGCGCTGGGATGGTGGCGCGGCCCCGCCTACGCCGAGTTCACCGACGAGACCTGGGCCCGTGCGGAGCGCTCCCGCCTGGGCGAGCTGCGGCTGCACGCCGTCGAGCGTCAGGCCGAGGCCCGGCTGTCCCTGGGACTTGCCGCCGAGGCGGTGCCGGATCTGGACGCGCACGTGGCCGAGCACCCCTGGCGCGAGGACGCCTGGCGACTGCTGGCCCTCGCGCTGTACCGCACCGGCCGCCAGGGCGACGCGCTCGCGGTGCTGCGCCGGGCACGCACGCTACTCATCGAACAATTGGGGGTGGATCCGGGCCCGGGACTGCGCCGCCTGGAGGCGGACATCCTCGACCACGCCCGCCACCTCGACCCGGCATTCGGACAAAGCGGAGGGCTCGTGTGGGCGCAGGCGGCCGCCGCGTACGACCGCACCGTGGCCTCCGGTGCCCGGGCCCGACTGGAGTCGACGGTGGGCCTGCTCCGCAATCTCGCGGTGACCGGCGGTGGCGGCCTTGAGGCCGCCCGCCAGCACCGCGTGGCGGCCATCGCGGCGGCGGAGGAGCTGGGCGACGCGGAACTGACCGCCCGCGTCATCGGCGCCTACGACGTCCCGGCGATCTGGACCCGTGTCGACGACCCGCAGCAGGCCGCGACTGTCGTGGCGGCGGCCGAGCGCACCCTGGCCGGCCTCCCGCCCGGTGCGCACGAGGCGGCGCGGGCCCGCCTATTGGCAACGATCGCCCTGGAGTCACGGGGCACCCAGCCCCAAGCTCCTCGAGCAGGGAGCACCCCCAACGCGCGTGGGCCCCAGGCCGCCCGGCAGGCCGAGCAGATCGCCCGCCGCCTGGACGACCCCGCGCTACTGGCGTTCGCCCTCAACGGCGTATTCATGCAGACCTTCCACCGCGCGGGTCTGGCACCGCGCCGGGACGCGATCGGCACCGAACTGGTCGCCCTGGCCACCCGGAACGGCCTGGCCACCTCCGAGGTGCTCGGACACCTCATCCGGCTCCAGGCCCGCAGCGCGCTCGCGGACTTCGCCGGAGCCGACGGGCACGCGGCCGCCGCAGACCACCTGGCAGAGCGCCACGAGCTGCCGCTGGTAGGCGTGTTCACCCAGTGGTACCGAGCGCTGCGGCTCGCAGCTACCGGGCATGCACCGGCGGCGGAGGTGGAGGCGGCCTACCAGGACGCCGCCGCGCGACTGAACGGCGCCGGCATGCCCGGACTGGAACGCGGGCTGCTGCCGCTCGCCCTGCTGTGCCTGCGCCTGCGGCACGCGAAGCCCGCCCAGGCCGACGAACAGACCGACTTCGGACCCTACGAGCCATGGGCCCGCCCCTTCGTGCTGCTGGCCCACCACCGCACCGATGAGGTTACGGCGGCGCTGCGCCAGCTCCCGGACCCGCCGCGCGACCTGCTGTTCGAGGCCATGTGGTGCCTCGCCGCGCGAGCTGCGATCGCCGTCGGTGACCGGGAGACGATGGAGCGCGCCTACACCGAACTCACCCCCGCAGCGGCGGAGCTGGCCGGGGCGGGCAGCGGCCTGCTCACCCTGGGCCCAGTCTCGGAGCACCTCGACGATCTCGCTACCGCCCTCCGGCATCGTAGGTGAGCGGATCGCACCTCTCCTGCCGAGCTCGCCGCGCGCGTGCGACGGTAACGGCGGCTCGCATGCCTAGTGTTCGCCCGTGGCCGGACCTTCCCAAGGCCGGCAACCCCGCCGGCTGTGGCCGGGGCGGACGACCTCTGCGGCTCTACTCGCCTGTTCGGCCCGGGGCCCGCGCCGGGCAAGGCCAGGGGCCACTCGGACCACCCGCGGGCAGGGGACAAGCCTTGCCCGACCATTGTTGATCTCCTACTTGATGCGGTCGAGGAAGCCGAGCACCCGATGGTTGACCTGCGTTGCGGCCTGTTCGTCGTAGGTCGGGAGGCTGCTGTCGGTGAACAGGTGTCTGTCGCCGGGGTAGAGGAACAGCTCGCCGTGGACAGCCGCCCCGACGATCGCGCGGGCAGCGTCCACATCACCCTCCATGGCGAAGAACGGATCTGCGTCCATGCCGTGGATCTGGACCGGGACCTCCTGGGGCCAGGTATCGCCGAACTCCGAGACCGGGGCGCATGCCTCGAGCAGCAGCGCGCCCTTTGCACCGGGGCGGGTCTGGGCCAGCTTCTGCGCCGGCAGGACGCCAAGCGAGAACCCGACGTAGACGAGCTCTGCAGGCAGCCCCTCGGCGGCGGCGGTTCCGCGCGCGGTGATCGTGTCGAACCCGGCGTTCTCGGCGTAGCCGATGCCTTCCTCGAAGCTGTCGAATACGTGCCCCTCATACAAGTCTGGGACGTGGACGGTGTGTCCGGCCCGGCGCAGCTGCTCGGCGAACTCGCGAACGCCAGCGGTCAGCCCGTGCCCGTGGTGGAAAACCAGCACCTCAGCCATATTGCTCCCCTCGTGCTGCGGTGCCCGGGGCGGCGCCGCGGCACGAGTATGACCCGCAGCACTGACATCCGCGGGCCCCGACCGGACGGGAGACATCCGCGCTCATGCTCCGAACTTAAGGGGCTATTCGCAGTTGGCCGTGATGGCCTGCTGATTCAAGCGTCTGCGCCGTGGGTGCTCGGGTCGCTAGGGGGGTGGAGTGGTGGCGCGGCTACCGTGGGTGCACGGCGTAGGTCAGGTGCGTCACCCGCGACGACGGCTCCGAACGGACCGGCTCCAGCGCGACCCTGGACGCGTCCACGCCGTCGAACAGGCGGGTACCGGCGCCGAAAAGCACCGGTGACAGCGTGATCGAGAACTCGTCGACCAGGCCGGCGTTCAGGTGCTCCAGGATCGTCGCGCCGCCGCCGGCGATGCGGACGTCGCGGTCGCCGGCGGCCTCGCGGGCCTGGTCGAGGGCGTGCTCGATGCCGTCGTTGACGAAGTGGAACGTGGTGCTGCCGGGCCGCTCCCACGGGTCACGCTTGGTGTGCGTCACGACGAAGACCGGGGTGTGGAAGGGCGCCTCCTCCGGCCATGCCTGCTCGCCGAGGTCGAACATGCGCTTGCCCATGACGCTCGCGCCGGTGCGCTCGAACGTCTCCCGCGCGACGTCGTTGTCGCGGCCCTCCTCGCCGCCCTCGCCCAGCTTCAGGTTCTCCCGGAAGAACCGCAGCGGGAACAGCCACTGCTGCAGCTCCGTCCACTGCGCCATCCAGCGCTGAACGTCCGGGTCGTCCTGATTATCGGGCGCGAAGAAGTCGTCAACGGGCACGGACTCGGGCGCGATGAAGCCGTCCAGCGACATCGTCACGCTGAAGAACACCTTCCCGGCCATCAGCCCTCCGCCCCCTTCCGCGCGAGGTCGGTGACGTAGGCCGCCAGGCTACTCAGGGTCTGCCGGCCGCCCTCGATCGCGTGGTACTTCTCGACCGCCTCGTCGCGCAGTTCCTTGGTGGGGAACACCGTGCGCATCACGATCCGGGTCGCCGCTCCGTCCGGCGCGAAGGTCAGGACCGACTCGAAGGCGTTCGGGTCGTCGCGGGTCTCACCGTGCAGCAGTGCGATCCGCTCCGGCGGGGCGATCCGCAGCCAGCGGATCCACTCGGGGTAGTCGGTCCCGTCCGGCCCGTGCAGCACGAAGTCCCACTCCCCGCCCTCGCGGAACTCGAAGGACCGCGTGGTGGTGGTGAACCCCTCCGGGCCCCACCACCGCGACAGGTGCCGGACCTCGGTGAACGCCTCGAACACCAGCTCCCGCGGGGCGTCGATGACCCGGGAGATCACGATCTCCCGGTCGGCCGTCGCCGGCTCCGCCCGCGTTTCTTGCCTTGCCCCTGCCATCGGTCATTCCTCCTGCCTTGCCTGCTTGAGGTCCTGCACGTACTCGTCCAGCCGGTCGAAGCTCTCGTTCCAGAACCGCTCGAACCCGCCGGTCCACTCGTGGACCGGTCGCAGCCCGCGGGCGTCAAGGCCGTACAGGCGCTGCTTGCCTGCCTTGCGGTCCCGCACCAGCCCGACCTCCCGGAGCACCCGCAGGTGTTTGGACGCCCCCGGCTGGCTCATCCCCAGCTCCTGGGCCAGGTCGGTCACCGGCCGCTCACCCGCCCGCAGCAGCGCCAGGATGTCGCGGCGCTGTGGCTCGGCGATCGCGTTGAAGACGTCCGACGTTGTCGCTGCTCGTGCCATGGGAGCCATCATATTCCTATATCGGAATATGTCAAGCCGGTTGGGAATCGGATGACGATTGCAGGGGATGGGTCGGTCCAGAGCCTCTCTGCTCAACTGGTTCGGCCTGCGATCTGATCGAGTGCAGGGATGCTGCTCGATCTTGGCGGTGTCAGGTGCCCACGAGACGAACATGAGCTTGCCCTCGCTCGGCGGGGGGAGTCGGGCGTTCACATGGTGACGATGTCCCCTGGGTGTCTCCTCGAGGAGAGTGGTGATCACACTCGCCACTTGATGGAGCAGCCCATGCTCGGCCGGTGGGGTTCAGGGACCGGCTCACCGGCTAGGACGTGAGTGATCGCGGCGTCCAGCAGTTCACCGGCGACTGGCTTGCCACTTCCCGGTGTGGACTCGTCCATCGCTCCCCGGTAGGCCAACCGGCGCTTGGTGTCGTACAGGAAGAAGTCCGGCGTACAGGCGGCCTGGTAATCCCGGGCGACGGTCTGGTCGGCATCTACCAGGTATGGGAAGGTCCAGCCCGCCCGCCCGGCCTGCTCAGCCAGGCGTTCGGGCCGGTCGTCCGGATAGGCGTCGGCGTCATTGGCGCAGACGCCCACCACCGCCAGCTTCGGGTACCGGGCGAGCAGCCTGCCGAGCCCGGCCTCGACATGGCGCACGTAGGGACAGTGGTTGCACAAAAATGCGACCAACAGCCCAGGAGCGGTGGCAAAGTCGTCGCGGCGGACAGTCCGGCCGACTAGATCGGGAAGCGCGAAGTCCGGCGCGGGCGTTCCTAGGGGCACCATCTGTGACAAGACAGCCATACTGCCATGCTACGAACGTCGCACCGCGTATCCGAGTCGGCGCACCCTGGACCCGCCCGAAGAACCGCTCCGGCGCTGCCACGACCTCCGTGCTGAACTCCGTCACCAGCATTCTCAGCCCCCGTAGCCGGTTCCCCTGCCGCTTCGAACGTGGCAGGGGGGCGCGGTCCAGCAGCACTTCAGCCACAGATGCTGCCCCACGCTTCCTCGCAGGCGACAAAGCCCGGACGCATGAAGCTTTAGAAACAGGTTCAGCAGCGACGGGTCTGGTAGGGCACGGGGGCGGGTGCCGGTTCGGGCGGTGTCGGGCACCGGCTCAGGGCGATGAGGAAGGTCAGCACGATTCCGCCTGCCACGACGAAGAGCGTGGTCCTGATCCCGTCGGCGGTGGCGATTCGAAGCTGTTCACCGGAGAGGCCGTCGAGGCCGGCAGTCGCCACCAGGACGAGGATGGCGAGGCCGACAGCTGCGCCCGCGCCTGAGCCGGTGGCGGCAATGCCGGAGGCGATGCCTTGCTGTCGGTCGGAGATTCCGGTGGCGGCGGCGATGAACATGGTGGTGAAGACCACCCCGTCGCCGATGCCGAGCGCCACGAGGCCGGGGATGAGTTCGATGTACGTGCCGTTCGGCGAGATCACGAGGCCGAGTGCGACCGCACCGAGCGCACCGACGGCGAGGGCTGCGGCCAATGTGCGCCTGAGACCGAACCGCGTCACGAGCTGGCCTGCGATTGTCGAACCGGCCACCACCACTGCCGTGGGGATGAGGAAGCCGGCGCCGGTCTGCAAAGCGTCGTAGCCCAGAATCTCCTGGAAGTAAATGGACAGGAAGTAGAGCACGGAGCCGAAGGTCGCCATGAACATGAACGCGATGACGACGCCCGTGATCAGGTTGGGATTGGAGAGCAGTTGGGGTGGCATGAGCGGGTCGGAGCTGCGCCGCTCGATGATGACGAAAGCTCCGGTCAGCAGTAGGCCCGCCGCTGCGCTCACCAGGATGCCCGGCGAAAGCCAGCCCAGCCCGGGGCCCTGCATGAGGGCGAACACGATGAGTGTGACACCGAGAGTGACGCTGAGCGCACCGGGTAGGTCGAACTTGCGGCCTTTTTCGCGTTCACCGTCCCGGGGGATCAATGCGAAGGCAAGCAGCAGCGCAGGGCCGGCCAGGGCGACGTTGACGAGGAAGACCGCTTCCCAGCCGTACGCCTGCGTCAGAAGACCGCCGAGCAGCACACCGATGACGAGTCCTGCCGCGCCTGACCCTCCCCAGATTCCCAATGCGCGGTTGCGGGAGCGGCCTTCGGCGAAGGTGGTGTTGATGAGTGCCAGGGTGGTGGGGAAGACGAGGGCTCCGCCGAGACCTTGGAATGCGCGGGCGGCGAGGAGCATTCCGGGGCCGGTCGCGAGTCCTCCCGCGAGCGATGCCCCGGCGTAGAGTGCGAGGCCGGTGGCCAGGATGCGGCGTCGTCCGAGCAGGTCGGCGGCACGCCCGCCGAACAGCAGGAAGCCGGCCGAGGCTACTGCATAGACGCTGATGACCGACTGGAGCGTCTGCGCGGAGTAGCCGAGGTCGCGTGCGATGTCGGGGAGTGCCACGACCACGATGTACTGGTCGAGCGAAACGATCAGCATGGCGAAGGACAGGAGCGCCAGCGTCGCTGTTTCACGGTTCCAACCGAGGCTGCCGGGCCCAGATGATGTCTCTGTGGGGCGCACGGCAGCACTCCTGATGATCGGTCAAGTCTGCGCTTACGGCCTGTCGGGAACGTCCGTCTGATTCGGGGCGGGCGGGCTTCGCCGGGAAGGTCGGTTGCCAAGACCCTATACAGCTCGCCCTCACCAATCCCGTCAACGACCCACGCTCGTCAGACGGCGCTCACGCGCTCCGGTCCTCGAGGCGGCCATCCCACTTGGCAAGTCTGCGGGTAGCGGATCAGGGTGCAAGCGACGTCGACGAGGGCACGGAAGAAGTCGGCTGTGTACCCGTAGCGTCGGTGAAGGCGCGGCGGCCGGCCGGCCAGGACAGCTCCGACAACTGATCCGGCACCTTGCACTCCACGATCCCCACGGCGAACCGCTACCGAACCCGCCACGCGGCCCGGTCCGCGTCCTGCTGACCTATGGCCGGCACTGCGATCGTTCGGAAAACGTCGGAGCGTCAAACGGCATCAGCGGTAGGCAAGTCACCGAAGAAGCCGTCGATGCGTTCGATCCGGTCGGAGATATTGACAGTGGTGACGTCCATACCGGCCGCGATGACCCGGGCGTCCATGCGGACCTCCCAGCAGTAGCGGTAGCGGCGGTTGTGTCCGTCGATCCCGGTCACCCGGTGGTACGTGGCGCCGGGCATGGCGGCACGCGCCTCGCGGATCATGCTCTCGAGCTGGTCGGGGCCGATCGTCGTGTTTGCCGGGTCCACGAAGAGGACGTCGTCGGTCACGGAGAGGTCGAGATGGCGGCGGATGCGGTGAGGATCGCGCTCGTTCCAGGCGGCGAGGTAGTGGACGAAGCTTTCAGGTGCGTCACGCATGAGTTCTCCTCAAGATACAGACTGCCTGTCGGTAATCTACTAACCGACAGGCAGTCTGTAAAGTGTGGGTATGGCGACTCAGGAAGAGCGACGGCGCGTCACTCGGCGCAGGATCGTTGACGCGGCGCGGGACTTGTTCCTCCGTCAGGGCATCGAAGCGACGAGCACGGAGGCTCTCCTGGAAGCGGCGGGCGTCAGCCGGGGGGCCATGTACCACCACTTCGCCTCACGAAACGACATCGTCGCGACCGTGTACGAGGAGGAGGCCTCCGCTGCGATCGCCCGTGCCGTGGACCGGATGCCGGAAGGTGCGTCGGCGCCGGAGCGGCTGGTGACCGGATGCCTCGCGTGGCTGGACGAGGTGAGCAGCCCCGAGGTGGCCCGGCTGCTCATCGAGGACGGCCCAGCCGCGCTCGGGTGGCAGCGCTGCAGGCAGATCGAGGAGAGGTACAGCCTTGGACGGGTCCGGGCCGAGCTGGAGACCGCAGTCGGCACCGCAGAGACCCGCGTGCCCTCAGTCCGTCTCGCCGCACGGCTCCTCAACGCGGCACTGGGAGAAGCCGCCCTCATCATGACCGGCGCAGCGGACCGGGCGGCGGTCCGGTCGGACATCGAGACCACCCTCCGTGCGCTGGTCTCGGGGCTGATGGATGCCGACGCCCGCTGACCCGAGTGTTACTGCCAGCTGCTTCAGGCGGTCGATGGGGCCTTCCGAAGCTGTCCGGCATGCTTGACAGCATTGGTGGTCAGTTTGTAGGCGGCCGGCCAGCTGGCGTCGACGCCTCGCTCTCCGAGGGGAGGCCCAGGTGCGCAGGGGCCCGTGGGGTCACGTGCCGTCGCTCGCGCCTCGCGTCGATCTCGCTCCGGGAATGGATCGTGGGTGAGAACCGCGTGGGCGCTGAGCTTGTCCCGGAGAAAGTCTCTGGGGAGCCTGTCGATCTGACCGTGCTCCGTTCGTCGTCATGTTGTACGGCGACCCGCCGCGCGAGGAGATCACGGGACCTGACAGGAGTCGGACCATGAAGTACATGCTGCTGATCAACGCTGGTGCGATCGACGAGAACGGCGGAGCCGCCGAGTGCAGCGTCGAGGACTGGGTGAGCTACGACAAGGAGATGAAGGACGCGGGGATCTGGGTTTCCGGGGAATCGCTGGCGGACCTGGTTACCGCCACGACGGTACGGGTCGGCCAGGACGGCCGGCGGGCTGTCACGGACGGGCCGTTCGCGGAGACCCGCGAGGTCCTCGGCGGCTTCTATGTCGTCGACGTACCGGACCTGGATGTCGCGCTCGACTGGGCCGCCCGCTGTCCCGGCGCGCGTGGCAGCGGGTCGGTCGTGGTGCGTCCGATCGCCGAGTTCGGGGCCTGACGTGAGGGGCGGGGGAGCCGCAGGACCCGACATGCCCATCGGGCCACCCAACCAGTCGCCTGGTCAGGCGACAGTGGAGTCGGTGTTCCGCGAGGAGCGCGGCCGGCTGCTCGCCTCCCTCGTCCGTCGCTTCGGCGATCTCGACCTGGCCGAGGAGGTCACCTCCGAGGCCGTCGAGGCGGCTCTGGTGCACTGGCCGGTCGAGGGCGTCCCGGCCAAGCCCGGCGCCTGGCTGCTGACCACGGCGCGGCGCAAGGCCGTCGACCGCCTCCGGCGGGACCAGGCATACGCCGCCCGCCTCGCCATCCTGCAGGTGGAGGCGGACCGCGCCGACCCCGCCCCGCCCGCGGACGCCGACGGCGAGTTGCCCGACGAGCGGCTGCAGATGTTCTTCACCTGCGCCCACCCCGCGCTCGCCGCGGAGGACCGTACGGCGCTGACCCTGCGCTGCCTGGCCGGTCTCACGACGCCCGAGGTCGCGCGAGCCTTTCTGGTCCCGACCGCGACAATGGCCCAGCGGATCGTGCGGGCGAAGAAGAAGATCCGCCAGGCTCGCATCCCCTTCCGCGTACCCGGCGCCGACGAGCTGCCAGAACGGCTGCCCGGAGTACTCCAGGTCCTCTATTCGATCTTCACCGAGGGCTACGCGGCCAGCTCGGGCCCTCGGTTGCAACGGCTCGACCTCGCCGAGGAGGCCATCCGGCTGGCGCAGATCCTGCGCCGACTGATGCCCGCCGAGCGGGAGGTCTCCGGCCTGCTCGCCCTGATGCTGCTGACCCACGCGCGACGCGACGCCCGGACCGGTCCGGACGGCGAGCTCGTGATGCTCGACGACCAGGACCGCGGCCGCTGGGACCGCACGATGATCGAAGAGGGCCGCGGCTTGGTGGTCTCCGCGCTGACCGGAGGCCCGCCCGGCCCCTACGGAGTGCAGGCCGCCATCGCCGCCCTGCACGACGAGGCCGCCGACCTCGCGGCCACCGACTGGCCGCAAGTCGTAGCGCTCTATGACGTGCTGCTCGCGCTCACGCCGTCCCCCGTCGTCGAGCTGAACCGAGCGGTGGCGGTGGCCATGCGCGACGGCCCGGAGGCAGGCCTGACGCTGCTCGACGAGCTGGCCGACGACCCGCGGCTGCGCGGTCACCACCCCTACCCGGCCGCCCGGGGGGACCTGCTGCACCGGCTCGGCCGATTGCCCGAGGCCGCGACGGCATACCGGGAAGCACTCGCCCTGGCCGGCACCGAACCCGAACGGGCCCACCTGCGAAGCAGGCTGACCGAGGTCGAACCGCCCAACCCAGCCGACAGGGCCGGCACATGACGGTTCGGAACCCCAACCCCACCTGCCACCGAGAAGAGCTGAACATGGACCGGACCGCAATACTCGCGTGGGTGAAGGCCGAACGACTCAGCCTCGCCGACTTCCTCGACGGCCTCGACGACCACGAGTGGCAGACAGCCTCCCTCTGCCCAGGTTGGACCGTGCACGACGTGGCCGCACACATGACGCTGTCCACACGCACCACACTCCTCGGGACGATCAAGGGCGCGATCCGGGCGCGCGGCAACTTCGACCGGATGGAGGCCGACCTGGCACGGGAACGGGCGGCCAGATTCGGGCCGGCCGAGCTCATCGCCCAGCTGCGCGAGACGGCAGGCTCGGCCCACCGTGCGCCTTTGTCCAGCCCGTTGGACCCGCTCGTCGACGCGGTGGTGCACGGGCAGGACGTTGCGCGACCGCTCGGGCGCCCACGGGAGATGCCCGCGGAGCAGACCGTCGCCGCGCTCGAACACGTCCTTGCCAGCCGGTTCTACGGCGCCCGAAAGCGCCTGGCCGGTACGAGACTGGTGGCCACCGACCGGGAGTGGTCAGCGGGTGAGGGGCAGGACGAGATCCGGGGGGCGGTGGGTGATCTGCTCCTGGTGGCCACGGGGCGAGCGGCCGGGCTCGCAGGCGTGTCCGGACCACGTGCCGAACGGATCGCGGCAGCGCTGTAGGTAACTGTGCGAGGAACGTCTCGCGGTGATCGTCGCGATGCCACAGGTTCCGCCGCCCGGTCCGTGGGGCTCAGCTGGGTCCCCGTAGCACGACCTTCGGGCTCGCTCCCGTGCCCGAAAGGCGACGGCAAGGGAAAGCGGGCCCTCTGCCGGCTCTTGCCGACGGCACGGAAGCGCAGCGGGACCCGTCGTTGGTCGTTGTCGGTGGAAGTGGAATGGGTCGCTGCTGCGGCTCGGACCAGCGCGAAGGAGGGAGGGGTCTCGGCGGGGTCAGTGGCGGTCAGCCGGCGCCCCCTGGCGGGGACGGTGCGGTACCGAACGCATCGAGTTCGACGCACGGATCGGTGGTCGTCGGGCAGTGCGCGGTGACGTAGACACGGTGCACGCCGACGACGGGGGTGATGGGAACCGAGATGTCGTCCATGGAACCGTCGGTGGTTGGAGTGATGCGCGCCAGCAGAAGTCCTGCAGGGGAATCGAGCGTGAGCTCTATCGAGGCACCGCTGCCCGGCTGCCCCGAGAGCCTGGCCTGGGCGACGGTGTCCCCGCCGGTGGAGAAATCGACCCGGTCGTAATGGAGGATGGACGAGCTTCCAAGGACACGGGTGCCGGGGTCGGAGCCGGCGCCTGTCCCCTGCTGTGACGTGTACTTATCGGCCCGGACGGGGAATCGGGCCGAGAGCGCAGGAGGAGGTGATGCTTGCCGCGACGGCGGGTTGTCCGGGGCAGGCGAAGGTCCGGGCGTAGACGGCGATGGAGTCTGCGGCCCACGCTGGTCACAAGCGGTCAGCAGAAGCATGCCTACGCCGACGCCGGCCAGGAAGCCCGCGACCGCGAAAGCGGCCCGGGAGCGACGAGGCAGCAGCGGGGACGCCGCCCTCCTTCCACCTCGGCTCCTCAGGGTGGCCGCCGTGACCCGGTGTACACCCGAACGCTCTGCGGGGGCATGGGCGGGGCGTTGCTCCAACAGTCTCGCCAGGAACGGCGGATCGCCCAGTGGTACGGAGATGGCGGCCTTCGCACGCAGGTATTGCTGTCCGGTCCACCATCCCAACAGCCGTACTGGCAGTTGCGCTTCGAGCTGGTCGTCGAGACGGGACAGGTCTTTGTAGACACTCGTGCAGGCCGGACAGACGCGGAGATGGTCTGTGATTCCGTCGGCCGGGGGCGCCTCGGGCCGCCGCTGGGTCAGCCGCTTGATCACATCCCTGCAGTCCGAACGCTCCAGTCGCTCGAGGTACAGGTCCGTGCGGGCCTGGCGCAGCGCACTCATGGCCTGGTCGCATGCAGCCGGAACCGCATGGTGAGTCAGCCCCGTGATGCGTGCAGTGAACGCGGGATCGTCCCGTTCCACCACCGAGTGCCACAGCAGGCACTGGGTGGTGGCCGGGAGGCGCTCGTAGGCGAGAGCCAGCTGGCCGTCCTCGCCCCAGGGCCACCGTGATCCTGCCGCGACCCAGGCCCGGAAGTCCGGCGACAGTGTGTCGCGCTCCCGGTGCCAGCGATTGATCGCGGTGGTGCGGACTTTTCCCAGTAACTGGGGCCGCAGGCATCCCGGATGACGGCGCTCGACGAAGGATTCCCCAGACCTCAGCTGTTGCAGCAGATGTGCAAAGACATCCGACGTCACCTCCTGCGCATCCAGTGGACCTGTCACGCATTGGGAGGCGTAAGCCTGCACTGAGGCGTAGTGGCGGCGATAGAGGTGCCGAAAGAATTCGATCTGTCCTGTGCGTGACGCGATCATCAAAGCAGCGTCAGAGGGGGGCTGTTGTGATGGCCGCGAGCCCAAGAGTAAGTGCATTGAGAAGCCTTCCGCTCAAGTCCGGTGGCAGCCGCGGGTGAATTCCGTCATGCGCTACCGTCTCTGCCGGCTGAGGCGCTGCTCCCCAGTCGGCAAGGAATTGCGGTGATACTCGGCTGAAGGCGAATTCGATGGCGCTGACGCGGGAATCGCCGGCGGTACCGGCCGTGACGTACTCCGTGTGGACGCCGACTGCGGGCCTCGGCGCCGCATGTACCCACGTGCTGAACCCGTGCCGGGAACGGGGACCGTGGTGACCGCCATGGCGTCGGGCCGGGCGAGGCGGAAGGTGATCTCCGCGCCCGCCGGCCGTAGGGCGCATCGCTGTAGCGCTGGTGGGCGTGGTGCGCGAGGACACGTAGGTCCATCGAGTCCCCCTCGAGGTGTGTTTGACAGGTCGATGGGAGGAGGGTGTTCGGTGGCGACCGTCCCGCCGCTTTGTCAATGCTTTACCAAGTCCGTCCAAGCGCTGTTGAGTTGATGGGTGCCTATGCGGGCCGGCCCGGGGCTGCCGGTCACACGCCCTCACGGCGGTAGCGGAGCCGGGGGGCGTTGTAGTAGTTGTACGTGAGCACGACGGGAGCGTCCGTCTCCGGCGGCGGGTCGTTCCCTTCCCACCAGTCCAGCATGCCGAGTTGCATCTCGTCCCAGGGCTTGCCGTCTTCGAGTTCGGCGCGCACCAGGTAGCTGCCGTCGCTCTCGCCCCACCACGGGTCGAAACGGAACAGTTGGCCGTCGCCGTCGGTGCGGCAGGGTCCCATCGTGATCTGTATGTGGGCGGCGTTGTCGTATACCTTCTGGGTGCCTACGCGGTAGTCGATGCATTCGCCGGTGGCGGCGTTGCGTAGCCGGCTGTAGTCCTTGTTGTCCTTGAACGACACGGACTGCCAGACCTGGTCCTTGCTGCCGTTGCATAGATTCTGGACGACTGTTGTGCCGGCGGGCTCGACGCACTGTGTGGTGATTCCCGTGTTGCGCAGGGTGCCCGACCATGTGACGGTCCCGAGCCGAGGCTGTTGGGTGTCGGTCGTTTCGGTGGATGGCGTACCCGATGCTTGGGCGGACGGCTTGGCCTGGTCCGAGGGCGTCGGCTGGGAGGGTGTGGGCGTGAGCGTGACGGGCGGCGGGTGCTCGACGAGGGTAAGGGTCGGCTTGGACTCCGCCTGTGAGGGCGAGGACCCTTTGTCGTCATCGAACGGCACCGGAAGAATGAGGACGGCGATCCCGATGGCGGTGAGGGCGCCACCGGCGACCGCGCCCGAGCGGAGTGGGGAGCCCGTGGCCCTGACCCACCATCCCGTACCGCCGTCCAGGAAGGCACCGCCGTCCGGCGTGCTCGGTGCGGTCGCTGCACCAGCGGCGCTGGCTCCGGCTTCGGTCATCCGGGCCGCCGCATAGGCCGAGCCGCCCCACAGCAGCACGCCGGCCGGCAGTGTCGAGCCCAACCGCTCGTTGAGGTCGGTGAGTTCGACCAGGGCGTGACGGCACCTCGCGCACTGTGCGAGGTGCCGCTCGAGGTCCTGGTTCGGGCGGCGGCCGGTGCGGCGTACGGCGGCCCCGAGCAGGGAGCTGTAGCGGCGGCACTCCTCGCTGATGGAGGTTCTTTCGAGATGCGCGGCCAGGTAGGCCTCGCGCAGACCTTCCCGGGCCCGGGACGCCAGTGAGCCGACTCCGCTCGCGCCCACGCCGAGCAGAGCGGCGACCTTCGAGGCGGGTTCGTCCTCAACGGCGGTGTGCCACAGGACGGCCTGCCAGCGCTCGGGCAGCGAGCGGAATGCGCGCAGGACAAGGCTGTTGTCCTCCAGACGGAGTATCCGCTCCTCGCCGCTCTCCGACTGGGAAGTGTCGGGCAGGTTGCTGAGCCACCGCTCGAAGTCGGCTGACAGCTCGGTGCGCCGGGCCGTGCCCATCCATTCCGCGGCGATGCGGCGCACGACGGTGAGCAGGTACGGGCGCCAGGCGGCTTCCGGACCGCCACCGGACCGCACAGCCTGCAGGGTGCGGGCGAAGGCTTCCGAGACCAGGTCCTCGGCAGTGTGCGGATCACGGCAGCACGTACGTGCATAGGAAAGAACCGCCGAACGGTGCCGCCGGTACAGCTCCTCCATCGGGGCATCGGAGGCCAACTCCCTCAACACCGCAGTGAGTTCGGCATCGGACAGAGGGGCATCGTTGTCAACGGGCATGCGTCACCAAGGCCCTTTCGATCAGGCGAAAGCGACATTGTGGCCGATGCGCGAATGCCCGCGGGAGCGTTTTGCGCAATTCGCCTCGAGCTGTGTTCGTTGTTCACCAACGAGGCTGCAATGCGATTGAATCTTGAACTGTCCCGTCAGGGCTGGTTTGCCAATCCCGTGCAACGACCCCCGCCCGGCTCAACGTAACGAGGACGCAAACGTGGCGTGAAGTGCAGACGCGGGAAGAATGGCTCGCTCGTCGCTCTGGTAACAGGTCCTCCGCGGAGCGGAAATGTGAGTGCAATTTTGAATACGCCGGAAGGGCCTACGGGGTGGTCGGGCCGCAATGGCGGCTATGTGCTGCCCAGCCGTGGCAGGGGCCCTGCTGCCCAGGCCCACCGGCAGCCTTGGTCGGTCATCCCCGTGGCCTCCGGCTGAGCGGCCTAGGACTCGCGCGCTCCGCCGTGACCGGCGGCATGTTCCCGACCTCCGCCCCGGTCGCGAGCTGATCATCCCGATCCCGTAGCGCGGGCCCACCACGGCCGGCCGGGGCTGCGACCGCCGCAGCCGGGGCCGACCGTGGCCGCGGGTGATCAGATCACGGCTCCCGAACGGTCGTGAGCGCTGGGCCGGCTCGGCTTGGGGCGGTGCGACTCGGGGTGGCGGGACTGGAGGATCACCGCCAGCGGCATCGCAGTGAAGACCGTCGAGGCCATCCCCACGACAACTCCCGCCAGCAGGGCGACGGAGAAGTCGGTCAGCGAGTCACCGCCAAGAAGGGCAAGGGCGGTCAGGACGAACAGCGCACCCATTCCTGTGTTGACGGTCCGGGGCAGGGTCTGCGCGACAGCATCGTCGGCGAGGTCCTGCCACGACCTGTTCGGACCCGTACGCCTCAGCTCGCGCAGCCGGTCGAGGACGACGACCGTGTCGTTGACCGAATACCCGACCACGGTCAGCAGCGCCGCGAGGAAGACACTGTCGACGGGCCTGCCCAGCCAGGCGAACAGGCCCACTACCAGCAGAACGTCCTGAGCCATGGCGGCGACCGTCGCGGTCGCGAACGTCCAGCGGAACCGCACGGTGAGATAGACCAGTTGAGCGGCCACGGCCACGCACAGCGCGATCAGCGCGTGGGTACGCAGCTCTCTGCCCAGACTGGGCCCGATGAGCTCATCACGCTCCACCGTCACCCTCCCCGCGACATCGCTCAACGAGTCGCGGATCTCCTCCTGTTGATGGTTGGTCAGTTCTCCGCTCCGTACCGTGATGCCGCGATCGCCCGTGGTCTGGACGACGGCATGCGGGAAGCCCGCCTCCGTGACGGCCTCGCGGGCCGTGTCCGCGTCGACCGTCCGCTCGGCGGCGTACTGCACAACGCGCCCGCCCGTGAACTCGACGCCGAACTCCAGTCCGCGCAGGCCGATCCCGGCGAGCGCGAGCAGCAGCAGCCCGGCGCAGGCCCCGAGCCACCGGCGCCGGTGCCGCATCAGCTGAGGCCTGCGGCGTGCCAGCCGCGCCCGCAGTCGACCGGTCGTCGCGAGCCCGGTCAGCGCGGGACGCCGCCGCACGGACGCCCGTCGCACGGCGAATTCCGCGAGGAGCCGGGTGATGACCATCGCCGAGACCATCGAGGCGAGCACGCCGACGGCGAGGGTGACGCCGAAACCCTTGACCGGCCCGGTGGCGAAGAGGAACAGCAGACCGGCGGCGAGGAGCGTGGTCACATTCGAATCGGCGACCGCGCTCCAGGCCTTGCTGAAACCGACGCGCAGCGGTCGGCGCATGTCGGGGGTGCGCACAGCCGAGCGTGCGTACTCCTCCCGGGCCCGCTCGAAGACCAGCACATTCGCGTCCACTGCGATGCCGATGGCCAGGACGAACCCGGCCAGTCCGGGGAGGGTGAGCGTGGCCCCGAGTGCCACGACGGCGGCGTAGGAGATCAGTCCGTACAGCGCCAGCGCGACGGTGGCGAGCGCGCCCAGCAGCCGGTAGACGACGATGATGAAGACCGCCGTGCAGACGAGGCCGATCACCGCAGCCTGCGCGCTCGCCCGGATCGCGTCCGCTCCGAGGCTCGGCCCGACGGTGCTCTGCTCGACGGCCGTCACCGGTACGGGCAGCGCACCGCCCTTGACCAGCGCGCTGAGATCCCGCGCCGCACCGGCGCTGAAACCACCGGTGATCTGCGCCGAGCCGCCGCTGATGCCCGCACCGCAAGGCACGGACTGCTGCATGCCGGGCGCGGAGACGATCCGGTCGTCGAGGACGATCGCCACCCGGCGGGCAGGATCCGCGGGCGCGGCACAGGCGGCCTCGCCCGTGATCCGGGCCCACTGCTTCCCGGCGGTACCGCGGAAGGTGAGGTCGACGGTCCAGCCGTGCGCCGTCTGCGTATCGAGGACGGCGGCGGCGTCCTTGACGCCGTCGCCGGTCAGCGCGGTCGGCCCCAGCCGCAGGAAACGGCCGGGTGCGTAGGGATCCGGCAGTACCCGCGAACCGTCCGCCGCGGGGCGGCTGCTGGGACCCGCGGACACGCCGCGTACCGGATGGAAGGTGAGCTGCGCGGTACGGCCGATGACCTCGGCAGCCTTGCGCGGGTCCTGCACACCGGGCAGTTCGACGACGATGCGCCGTTCCCCCGAGCGGGCGAGCGAGGGCTCGGCGACCCCGAGCGCGTCGATACGGCCCCGCAGCACCTCCAGCGCACGGTCGGTGGCGGCAGCGTCGGCGCGGACGGTGGGGGAGTGCTGGGTCTCCAGGACGATACGGGTCCCTCCGCGCAGATCAAGTCCGAGACGGGGAGGAGTGGTCAGGGCGAAGAACAGGGACACTGCGAGGACGGCGAGCGCGATCAGCGCACGCCAGAACGTGGCACGAGATGACATGAGAACTCCACGGGCAGCACGCAGACGCGAGCGCCTGCGGACACGGGCATGGACGCCCGACCGGCCGCCGTCTGCGGGCAGACCGCAGACCGGGGCGGCGGACGTTTGGGATCGTCAGCTGCTCCGGGTGGAGGGTGGTGCGCGGGAATGGCGAGGGCTGTACGGATCGTGGGGCGGGGCGCGCTCCTGGCGAGGCCGCACCGACCGGCCGTTGAGAACAGGGGGGCGGTACGCGGGTGGCACCGGGCCGGTCAGCACCGGAGGAGCCCCGGGAGGCCGTGCGCCGGTGTCGGTGGCGAAGTCGACCTGTACCGCCACGGGAGCAGACGTCGCACGCCGGAGTTCGGGCCGGGACGAATCGGTCCGCTGAGGTCCGTCGAACCGCACGGCCGGTGGTGCGGCGACGGACCCGCCCGCCGGAACCGGAGCGGCCCCGGTCAGCACGAGGAAGGTGGCCCACACGCCGAACAGCAGCGACGGCAGGGCGGCCGAGAAGAGGAGACGTACGCGCTGCCGCACCCGACCCCCCGCTCGCACCCCACGACCTGTCACGTCCGGTCCACACTAGTACTCCAGTTGTGCTTCTCCATTTGTCCTGGCCAGCATGCCTGTTTCGAGTCTAGTGGGCTGACGCTGCATCAGGGCGGTGGTGGTTCGTGACCCACCCGATCGGGGTGCGTTGAGCCTGCTATGGAGCCGG
>NZ_JBIAPW010000024.1:60530-123062 GCF_042888505.1 Streptomyces sp. NPDC002870 | reverse complement strand
CAGCGCGAGGGGTCCGCCAGCTCGTCCGCGGTGTTCACGGGCCGGTAGCCGGTGTAGTCCTCGTAGGGCAGGCCGTTGTAGGTGCGGCCCTTGTCACCGAGGACGTTCATACCGTCGTGCGCGCGGGCCGCCACGACCGACGTGCCGGCCGTGTTGCCGATGCCGGCCGCGGTGGTCAGGTCCCGCGACTCGTCGTCAGGATCCAGACCCAGCGCGCCCATCGCCTGCCGCAGGACCGGCGTCCGCTCCTCGAACACCGCCTTCACCACCTGGAACATGGCGTACAGGCCGGCGATGTTCCTGTTCCGGTTGGTGGCCGACTCCCCCGCGGGGCGGCGCGGGATCCGCGAGTACACACCCACCGCGGTCGGGTGGTAGGGCGCCAGCGCGTCGAACCACGACGTCTGCAGCAGATGAGTCACCCAGGTGTACGTCGCCACGTCCCCCGGCGCCATCGCATCCGCCGGCGGATAACCCCCGCCGCCGTGCGTCGTGATCAGGTCCCGAATAAAATTGCCATTGTCGAAGTCGAAGGGTATCTGCTGGGCGCGACCGGATGTCGTCACAGGTGCGGCCTTTCCTTATAACGAGGTCTCCGGCGCTTCCATAAAGAGTGCGCGCCCGTCATTTCTGCGCTTCTATCGCCTTGAGGTGCAGCGGGGACACCCGGTAGTACGAGGCGAGGTCGAGGAATTCGCTGGTCTTCGACCACTTGGCGGCCGTGGCATTGATGAGGGCGCCGGCGTACTTGTGCGGGGTGTCCTGCATGAACTGCGCGATCCTCGGTTCCAGCCGGGCGGGAAGTTCCGCCAGGTCGATGGTGCGACGCGGCAGCGGGGCGAAGGAGATCCGGAGAATTTCCGAGGAATCCCAGCCGAGCGTGGCATAGACCCGGTACGCCTTACCGGCGTACGCCAGCATCTTGTCGCTCGGCTCGCTCATCCCGGTTTCGCGGAGCATGTCCCGCACGGTCTGCGGGGCGAGGTTCCCGGCGAGCGGGGCGGAGAGCTGGAAGTACAGGTTGATGGTCTTGCTCTTGCAGTCGACGCCGACCAGCGCCACGTCCTGCAGGCCGTAGCGGGCGAAGAACTCGGCGTTCTCGCCCACCGCACGCGGCATGGAGGGGATCTCGGCGAGCTTCGCCACCTTCTGCGCGTCGTGCGGGAAGTTCGCGTAGATCTTCTTGAAACCGCCGACGATCCCGCAGTCGATGTAGTGCTCGCTGGTCGGCGCCAGCGCCAGGATCTCCGAGAGCAGGGCACGCACCGGGCGGTCGTCCCTCTCCGTGAAGAACCCGTTCGCCAGAGCGTGCGCATAGGGGTCGGCGATACCCGGAGAAATCTGCACCGAGTACTCGAACTCCGCGACCTGCTCGCCGGCCTGGAGGCTGAAGATGACCCCGCCGGCGTCCGAGAACCCACCCTCGAATGCGGACAGGACCGGCCACACCTTGTCACGCGAAAAGGGTGCATCGACCAGTCGAGCGGATTCCTTGATGGCCGAATAGATCTCTTCCGCCCCAATGCCTCCGGACATCAAATATCTCCAAGCAGTCGGCGTCGGCAGTTCTTTCCACGTGGAATCCTGCGCCGCCACCTTAACAGGCACCGCTAGAAGGTCACTCGAAATGCACTAAGAGCAGGGATCTCCTTGACACGCCCAGCGCCCGCCGCCGACACTGCACGGGCGGCGAAAATGGGAACTGTCATGCCCGTCGGCCCTGATCCTCGACAATGCGGCCGCCGCTAAACAAATATCCGGTCGGCCGCCTCATTTCACAAGACTCAGCTCGGATGGAAACTGGAGGACGCATGACCAGCACAGGCGTGGAAGGTCTTTACACCGCCATCGAGGAAACGGCCGGACTGCTAGACGTATCCCCCTCGCCCGACAAGGTCCGGCCGATCCTGTCCACGTACGACCTCGACAAGGTCGTCGTCGCCTTCCGCGTGACCACCCGCGGCCACCAGGACCTCGACTGCCGCTTCACGGCGCTGCCCGCGGACGTCAACCCCTACCTCTACGCGGTGTCGAAGGGCATTGCCGAGGCGACGGACCACCCCGTCGGCAAGCTGCTCGAAGACGTCCAGGAGCACATCCCGGTCACCGCCCACGGCGTCGACTTCGGAGTCGTCGGAGGCTTCAAGAAGACCTGGACCTTCCTGCCCGTCAACGATCTGCAGAAGCTGTCGAAGGTCGCCGCCCTCCCGTCCATGCCGCGCAGCCTGTCCGAGAACCTCGACTTCTACGCCCGCTACGGCCTGGACGACAAGAACAGCATGATCGGGATCGACTACCCGAGCCGCACGGTGAACGTCTACTTCCTCCAGTTCCCCGACGCCTGCCGGGAGCCGGAGACCGTCCGCGCCATGCTGCGCGACCTCGGCCTTCCGGAGCCCAGCGAGCACCAGCTCGCGCTCGCCCGCCAGGCAGTGGGCATCTACACCACGCTGAACTGGGAGTCCTCCAAGATCCAGCGGATCACGTTCGCCACCATGGTCCCGGACGTCCGCGCACTTCCCGACCGCATCACGGTCGATGCGCAGGTCGAGAAGTTCGCCAAGAACGTCGCCTACACCTACCCCGGCCCCCTCCAGGGCCTGTACAACGTCGCCTCGTACTCCGGCGGCGAATACTTCAAGCTCCAGACGTACTACCAGCTCTCCGAGGGCTCCCTGGAGGCGAAGGTCCTGCTCGGCCCCGCCGCCGGCAGCTGACACACAATCGAAGACCGCGGCACGACTCCCTGCGGCAATCCGAGATGTCCGCCCTGCCACTTCTCCACCGAGTCCTGTGCTCACCAGGGCAACGACGGGGACAGGCCGACGCTTTCGGCGGAGGCATTCGGATGAGCGGCCTCGTACAGGGCCGGTACCGGTTCGCCGACTGAACAACTCAGCGCTCCCCTCTCGCCGAGCGGGAGGGGAGGCCTGCCGTCATGCCCTGCGTCGGCGGAGAGCGTCGATGGCCTTCACGACCAGCGCCCGCGCGTGCGCCCCGTACCTGGTCTGGGCCGGCGTCAGGTGCCGCGAGGTCGCGGCGCCTGACGCCCTGCCATGGCACGAACAGTCTGCGTGCCGTTCATCCAGTTCCTATGCGGTCATCGGGCGGCGACGGTCTCGGTGTCCTCCGCCTCGTCCGGCGCAGCCGCGGGGGTGGCATTGTTCGGGCCGCGGAAGGCGATGTAGACGAGCAGCACGCACATGACGGCGACGCCTGCCCACATGGACTGCTGCCATCCGTCGACGTAGGACTCCTTTGCGGCGTGGACCAGGTCCTGCGCGCGCGAGCCTGCGCTGCCCGAGGCCTCGACGGCGTTGGCGATGCCTTCCCGTGCGGTGTCCGCGGTCCCCTGGGGGATGCCGTCCAGCCTGTCGTCGATGGCGTCGCGGTAGCCGGCCGTCAGGATTGCGCCGAGCATGGCGACGCCGAGTGCGGTGCCGAATTCGCGGGTGACGTCGTTGAGGGCGGAGGCGACGCCTTGCTTCTCGCGCGGCAGGGAGCGGGTGATGGCCTCGGTGGAGGGCACCATGGCCAGGGCCAAGCCGAGGCCCATGACACAAATGCCGGGCAGGATCGACAGGTAGCCACCGTCGACGGAGACGAACAGGGCCATGAGCGCCAGGCTGACGCCGGTCAGCGCGATTCCCGCGGCCATGGTGGCGCGGGGGCCGATCTGCGCGGCCAGCCTGGGGGCCAGGCCGGAGGCCATCATCATCATGAGGGCCAGGGGCATCAGCGCCGCCGCGGACAGCAGTCCCGACCAGCCGAGCACGGCCTGGAGGAACGGGAAGAGGACCACGGAGATACCCGCCTGGACGCCGAAGACCACTACCAGCGTGATCGAGCCGCCGGCCAGGCCGCGCTCACGGAACAGGCGTACGTCCAGCAGCGAGGCGTCCCGGCGGCGCAGCTCCCAGGACACGAAAACGGCCGTGGCGATGAGGCCGACGGCGAGGCTGACCAGAGTCGCGGGTGCGGTCCAGCCGCGCTCCGGTCCCTCCTGCAGGACGAAGACGAGGCCGGCGACGGCGACGATGGACACCAGTGCGCCGACGGTGTCGAAGGCATGGGCGGAGCGCTCGTGGGAGTTGGGAACCGACTTCAGCGTCATGACCAGGGACATGACGATCAGGGCCACGGGCAGGACGAACAGCCAGCGCCAGTCGGCGACGTCGACGAGAAGGGCGGAGAGGAACATGCCCAGGATGCCGCCGCCTCCGGCGACGCCGGTCCACACACCGATCGCCTTTCCGCGCTGCTCCTCGGGGAAGGTGGAGGTGATGACGGCCAGGGTGATGGGCATGATCATTGCTGCGCCGATACCGCTGACCACGCGCGCGGCGAGCATCACCTCGGCGGTCGGGGCCAGGCCCGCCACCACGCTCGCGGTGCCGAAGACGACCAGCCCGGCGATCAGCATGGGCTTGCGGCCCAGGCGGTCACCGATCGCGCCGAGCGGCAGCAGCAGTGCGGACAGGGCGAGGGTGTAGATGTTGATGATCCACAGGACCGTGTTCTGCGAGGCGTCGAACTCGACGGCCATCTGCGTCTGGGCGACGTTCAGCCCGGCCACTGACGCGATGACGGCCATCAGCGCCATCGAGACGGTGATCAGGATCGCGCGCAGCTGACGCGCATCCGGCGCGCCCCCGCCGCTCCCGTCAGCGGGTGCCACCTGTTCAGGGTTCGTACTCATGGATTCCTCTCAAAAAGGGCATGCAGAGTCAGCGCCGGAGCAGGACCGGTCGCCGGGTGAATGGGAGGTGAGGTGCGGGCCCGGACGTGAGGTGGTGGTGGCGCCCTGTGTTGCGGCGAGGGCCGCGTCGGTGTCAGCGGTGGCCGACTGGGCGTTGATGCGGGAGGCGGCCAGGGCGCCGGCCGCGGTGGAGGCGCCGACCTGGGCGGTCAGGTCGGTGGCGTTGCCGGCCACCCACACGCCCGGCACCTCGGTGGTGCCGGCCATGCCGGAGGCGAAGCGGCGCCCCATGGTGTCGGGCAGCTCCCCCATCGGCAGCTTCAGTCCGTCCAGGCCCTCGGTGCGGGCCTGCATCTGGGTGGCGACCGGGAGGATGCGGCGGGCCACGAACGTGCCGTCGGCCAGGCGTACTCATGCGATGCCGCCGCCCTCGCTGTTCATGACTCCTGTACCGAAGCCGATGACGCTGATCGTCAGACCGATCAGCGCCAACCAGCGATTTTTGACAGCCATAGGTAAATGATAGCAGCTGTCACTTGATAGTGGATAGAGATTGGATGGGTCTCGCCATACGGTGGTGATGACGCGGACATGACATCAATTGCGGTGCGGGCGTGCGCACGCCGGCCCGTGCTCACCAGGCCCGGTTCGCCTCGCGCAGGACCGCGTAGGCCTCGGCCACCGGATCCGCGTACGCGAACTCCTCGCAGTTGACGACCAGGTGGATCGCCTCGATCCGCCCTTCGCGGACGTCGAGCGCCGTGCCGTTGAGGATCCTGCCGTTCCGGTCACGGAAGAGCGAGCCGGGCCGGCCGCTGACCCGATGCTCCTCCAGCGTCACGCCGATCCGCACCAGCGGTGGGACGATCGCCGACAACAGCCGGGCCACGTTCTCGGCACCGACGATGTAGGTGGGCCAGGGCAGCGGCTCGCGGTCACCGTCGCTGGTCGTGGCGATGGAGGCGACGAGCTGCCGGCACGCCTCCTGCGAGCACCCGAGGGCCGACGCGATCTCGTCGATGCCGCACCCGAACGCCTCCCGCAGCACGAAGACCGCCCGCTCGAGCGGGGAGAGCCGCTCGAGCACCAGCAGGGCCGCCGTCAGCAACGACTCCGCCAGCTCCGCCGGGCGCTCCGGGTCCCGGTCGAGACCGCCCGGGCCGCCCGGCAGCGGCTCGGCGGGCCACGGCACCACGTGCGCCTGCTGCCGCAGGCTCGCCGAGCGCAGGACATCGGTGGAGATCCGGGTCACCTCGGCCGCGAGATGCCCCTCGATCGACGCCGGCCGCGTCGGGGTGTCCGCCCAGCGCAGCCGGGTCGCCTCGACCGCCTCCTCCGCCTCGCTCGCACTGCCCAGAATCCGGCGGGCGATCGCGAACAGCAGCGGCCGTACTCCCTCGAACTCCTCGGTCCTGGTCACAGCGCCTCCTCCTTCACATCCCGGCTTCACAACGGGCGACTGGCTCCCCACTCGTACTTCCGCTCACGGGGGGCCTCACCCCGGTCCTCGCGCAGGACGGCGCGCCCGCCGACGGGGGAAGGGTGACGGGCGGGCCGGGGAGGGGCTTGCGGGCGTCATCGCAGGAGCGACGGACCGTCAAGTTCCGTACATGCTGAGGAACTTCGAGTAGTTCGGTTCAGTGCGGTCACGACCGCTCGGAGACCGGGCCCGGCAGCGGCCGGGGCGCGACGGCGTACGACTCCTCCTGCTGCTTGCGGCTGCGGGCGGGCAGCGCCAGCGTGGCCAGCAGGGCGCTGCCGACCGGCAGGGCGAGGACGAGCAGGACCGTGGCCAGCGACCAGCCCGCGTCGACCATGATGCCGCCGAGCAGACCGCCGGCCAGCGGCCCCACCTTTCCCACGCTGTTCGCCCAGCTCACGGCGGTGGCACGGACGGCCGGCGGATAGGCGACCGCGGTCGTCGCCTGCAGCACCGAGGTGGCCGCCGGCAGACACAGCCCGAGCAGGAACGCCGTGACGAGCAGCGCGGTGAACTGACCGGCCGCCAGGGCGGCCGCCGTGAGACCTACCGCGGTCATCACCCACAGGGCCGCCAGCACCCGGAACCGGTCGAACCGCTTGAGGACGAAGGACACCGAGAGCTGTCCGATCAGACCGCCCCACCCGAACGCCGCGACGGACACCGCGGCCTTTGCGTCCGTCAGGCCCTCGCGCTCGGCCAGCAGAGGCAGATAGGTGATGATCACGAACGCGACCCCCTGCCCCAGGAAGAAGCACAGCCACAGCAGGAGAGTCGTGCGGGCGAAGTCCCGGGACAGCACGGCCCGCGGGGTGGGCCGCGAGCGCTTGCGCACCGCGCTCTGGTCCCAGTCCACCCAGGACAGGTCCTCGCCCGGAACGACGGCCTCGAGGACGCCGCGCAGTTCCTCCCGCGGCCGCTTGCGGGCGGCGAGCACGCCGAGGGACTCCGGAATGACCCGGACGATCGCCGGAATCAGCAGCAGCGGAGCGATTCCGCACACCACCAGCAGCGTGTGCCAGCCGAAGGCGGGGATGAGGACCGAGGCGAGGATCCCGCCGAGGGTGGTACCGGCCGTCACCCCGGCGAAGGCCAGCGCGACCATCTGGACCCGGCGTCCCGCGGGCATCCAGTCCGCGACGAGCACCATCACCGTCGGCAGCACCGCGCCGAGCCCCAGGCAGGCCACGGTGCGGAACCCGGCGAACAGGCCGATGCCGTCCGTGAATCCCATGGCGACCGTGCCCAGGCCGAAGGCGGTGGTGCCCACGAGGGTGACGACCTTGCGCCCGTACCGGTCGGCGAGCGGGCCGGCGGCCGCACCGCCGATGATCATCGCCAGGACGCCCAGCGTCACGGTCGCCGTCACGGTGTCGCCGCCGACTCCCCAGTCCTCCTTGATCCTGGGGTAGACGAAGGCGACGACGGAGATGTCCAGCCCTTCGGCCACCATCGCGAGCAGGCCCACCCTCACGATGAGCCGCTGCCGGCGGCCCATCGGCCTTTGATCGATGAACTCCTGCGGACTCGGTCCTGCCGAGGCATCCGTGCTCATGAGCGGCAGCCCCTTTCCTGTGAAGCTGTGCGGGTCGTACGACGGTCCGGGTGCCGCCGTCGGCGAGCAGGGCGGCAGAGCGCCCTTGCCGTGGTGTGCGTGGAGGAAACAGCCTGTTCAGGCGGCCGTGCGGGCCGTCTGCGCCTCTGCCGTGGGGTCGGAGAGGTACGGGGGCGCGTCCGGGTCGTCGGCCTTGGGACGGCCGAGGATCCAGTTCAGCAGCGGGCCCGTCATCGCTGTGGTGATCACGGCCATGACGACCATGAGCGAGTAGAGGTCCTGTCCGAGGAAGCCCAGTTGCAGGCCCACGTTCAGGACGATGAGCTCGGTCAGGCCGCGGGTGTTCATCAGCGTGGCGAGCGCGGCGGACTGCCGCGGCGGCATCCGGTTCAGCCGGGCGGCGGCGAACGCGCCGATGAACTTGCCGCCGACGGCCACCAGCAGGATCAGCGCCAGGGCTCCCAGGCCGCCCATGTCCAGCTTGGAGAGGTCGACCTGGAGGCCGGAGACCAGGAAGAACACCGGCAGCAGCAGGGCGCCGGTCATCTGCCCGAGCCGGTCGTGCACCTGGGTGCGCAGCCGCTCGGTGCCGGTGCGCGGGAGGATCGCGCCGAAGAGGAACGCGCCGAAGATGTAGTGCAGCCCCACCCACTCGGTGGCGGCGGCGGACAGCAGCAGACCGGCCAGGACCCACGTGAACACCGTCGGGGTGAGCCGGAGTTCGGGCCGGCGGGCCGCGTAGCGGTGCAGCAGGGGGCGTACCACGAAGAGCATGGCCAGCAGGTAGGGGACGGCGAGCAGCATGCGCCACTGCTCGGCGCCGGCCGAGCCGCTGACGGCGACCACGGCGGCGAGCAGGACCCAGGCGAGGACGTCGCCGATGGCGGCGCAGGCCACGGCCATCACGCCCAGCGGGGTGTGTGTCATCTGCCGGTCGGTGAGGATGCGGGCCAGGACCGGGAACGCTGTGATCGCCATGGCGATGCCCATGAACAGCATGAACGCCGTCTTGTCATCGGTGCCGTAGTCGTCCACCAGGTAGAGCGCCAGGAGTATGCCGAGGCCGAAGGGCACCAGGGTGGAGCTGAACGAGACGGTGGTGGCAAGGCTTCTGTTGCCGCGCAGCAGTGCGGCGTCGACCTCCAGGCCGACGATGAACATGAAGACCGCGATGCCGACCGCTGCCAGGGCGCTGAGCAGAGGCCGGATGTCGACCGGGAACAGGGCGTCGGAGGCCGCCCCGTCGAAGAGGGTCGGTCCCAGTGCTATGCCGGCCAGGACCTCGCCTATCACCGCCGGCTGACCGAGCCGCCGGGCCAGCACGCCGAGCAGGCGTGCCAGCAGCACGATGACCGCTAAGCCGAGGAGAAGGGACGTGGTCTGATGTGTGTTCATACCTTCTGTCTCCGTAAGCCGGGGTTCCGTGCACGCCCGGTGTGGTTGGCGCGGGCGGGCAGGCAGGGCAGGTCACGCGGCCAGCGGCTGCGGGTCGATACCCATCAGAGCGGAGAGGATCGGAGGTCGGGTCCAATCCATGGGGGACAATGTGAGGTCGAGGGGGCGGCCCGGGCCGCCCTCCACCCGCACCGGGCCCACGGTCGCCGTCAGCAGGATGCGGGCCGGGCCG
Organism: Streptomyces sp. NPDC002870; assembly: GCF_042888505.1. NCBI lineage: Bacteria > Bacillati > Actinomycetota > Actinomycetes > Kitasatosporales > Streptomycetaceae > Streptomyces > Streptomyces sp. NPDC002870. The sequence continues at coordinate 113,701 of NZ_JBIAPW010000024.1, read as the reverse complement.
GTGGTGCCGGCGGGGTCGCTGCCTGGGGCAACGGCGTGGATGTACCACGTGCCTTGGGGGATCCGGGCGAGGGTGAAACGGCCCCGGGCGCAGGCGTTGCTCCAGGAGGCAGGGACGCCCTGCAGGAGGGCGCTGTCGAAGACGCCGACGCAGGCGGTGGAGAGTTCGGCGCCACAGGTGCGCAGCACACCTGTCACCGAGCCGGTGGAGCCGGGCGGCATGGCCGGCGCGGCTTCGAGCAGGGCGGGCTCGCGCAGCTCGCCGCGGGCCGACAGCGAGAGCTTGCGGTACTGGGTGGGAGAGAGTCCGACCGACTCGGTGAAGCGGCGGGTGAAGCTGCCGGTGCTGCTGTATCCGACGCGTGCCGAGACGTCGGCGACGTTGAGCGAGGTGCTCAGCAGCAGGCGTTTGGCCTCCTGTAACCGGACGGCGGTCAGGAAGCGGCCCGGGGTGACTCCGGTGACGCGGGTGAACACGCGCAGGAAGTGGTACTTGCTGACCATGACGCTGCGCGCCAGGTCGTCGAGGGTGAGGGGCTCCCAGAAGCGTTCGCGGATGATGGTGACGGCATGCCGTACTAAGTGCTCCATGAAGGGCGCTCCTGGTCGCGGTTATTCGTCCAGTACTGCCGCCGGAGATCTCCGAGAGGCTGCTCAGTTGTCGCGGTAGGTGACGCGCAGGGCCATGTCCGCCAGTTCGGCGCGCCACGCGGGGTCGACGGGGGCCTCGGCGATGGCCTTGCGGCCCCGCTCGACGAGGTCGGCGATGCGCCGTTCGACGTCCTGGGGGACACCGGTGTCCAGCAGGCGGCGGCGCACCTCGTCGGGGGTGTGCCCGGGCTCCGTCATCAGGGTGCGGACGCGCTCGTCGCGCTGCATCGCCCAGCCCAGCAGCAGCGTCATCTTGTGCTGGCTGAAGTCGAGTCCGGCGGGCTTGCCGGTCTGCGCGGAGTCGCCGAAGGCGTCCAGCAGGTCGTCGCGGAGCTGGAAGGCCTCGCCGACCGCTTCGCCGTACTCCGCGAAGGCGGCGGCGAGGTCGGGGCGGCCGGCCCCGTTGGCGCCCATGACCAGCGGCCGGTGGATGGTGTAGCGGCCGGACTTGATCAGGGCGATCAGGCGGGACAGGCGGGGATCGACCGAGAACTCGGCGGCCGCGGTGACGTCCAGGCACTGGCCGACGTGCACCTCGGAGCGCAGGCTGTGCCACTCCGCGAGCAGGCCCGAGGGGGCCTGGGACATCAGCTCGTCCGAGTACACGAGCGCCAGGTCGCCGATGAGGATGGCCATGCCTTCGCCGTAGCGGCGGGCCTCGCCCCGCCAGCGGTGGGTCTGGTGGTGCTCGGCGAACACTGTGTGCATGGTGGGCTTGCCGCGCCGCTGTGTGGAGTTGTCGACGATGTCGTCGTGAATGAGGGCGGAGACGTGCAGCATCTCCAGGCCCGCGGCGGCCGCCACGATCCCGGGGTCCTGCGGGTCGCCGCCGGCGGCGAGATAGCCGGTGAGGCAGAAGGCGGGCCGGATTCGCTTGCCGCCCGAGGTGACCAGGCCGGACAGGGTGTCGAGGACGACGCCCGCCCGTGCGTCCACCTCGGCGAAGCGGGCGCGTCCGGACTCCAGGAACGAGCGCAGCCGGTGCTCCACCCGCTCCAGCAGGCCATCGGTGATACGGCGCACGGAGGCGGGCGTCTCCTGGCCGTCGGCGGGCCGGGAGGTCACGTCGTTCGTCACTGCGTATCTCCTTGAGCAGGGCGTGTGAGCACGTGCGGCGGGCGTGGTGGACGGCGCTGCGGAGCTGGGACCCGGCCGATTCGCGTGCTGAACGGCTCGCGAGACAGCCCGGGGAAGTGCCCTGCACGGTCTGGGGGCACTCCCCCGTCGAGGCGTCGGTGCGCGGGTCAGGCCGACTTCTGCAGCTGCTCCTCGAAGCGGCGGGCCAGCGCGAGGCGCTGCACCTTCAGCGTGGCGGTGCGGGGCAGCTCGGACTGCAGGATCTGGACGGGATCGGCCAGCTGGGGGAACGCGGCGACGGCCGCGCGCCAGCGGCCCAGGTCCAGCGGCTTGTCGTCGACGGTGCAGATCACCGGGACCGGTTCGGAGTTCGGGCCCTGTACGACGACCAGTTCGCTCAGCTCGCTGAGCTTGCTGAGCACCACGTCCTCGACCTCCAGGGAGCTGCGCACCCCGGGGATCATGTCGACCTCGCGGTCGAGCATGTGCAGGCAGCCGAACTTGGTGCGGTAACCGACGTCGCCGGTGCGCCACCAGGCGCCGCTGCGGTTGGTGTCGTACCGCTCCTGCTCGCCGAAGTAGGTTTTCGCCAGGCCGTCCCAGGCGACCTCGATGAAGCCGGGGTTCTGCTCGGAGGGGATCTGTCCGTCACGGCTGACCACGCGGATCCTCGCGGCGCCGTGCGGCATGGCCCAGCCGACGCAGCGGCCGTTGGCCTTGTGCGCGGAGTGGCGGAAGTAGGCGCGGCCGACGGCCGGGCCGACCTCGCTCTGCCCGTAGATCTGGAAGAACAGGGCCCCGCGCCGGTTGGACGACTTGAGCAGCCGGCTCATCGTCCTGGGGTGGATGGCGTCGAACGTGCTGCTGAAGACCTTCACCGACCCGAACGGCATGCGTGGGTCTTCGGAGAGCTCTTCCCAGTCCATCAGCGAGTTGGGAAGCGCCTCGACGAACACCGGCCGGTGCTCGAGGAACTGCTCGGCGACGTCGGCGGGATCCGACTCCCTCATGAGCAGGACCGGGAACTCCTTGAGGAGTGCCAGGGACATCGCCGCGACCATCCGCGAGTGCACGAAGGGGATGTGGATCGCGACGGTCTCCTTCTTCCGCATCAGTGCGAGCAGGCGCCACTGCGGTACGAGGCGGATGCCCTGGGTGCGAGGCGTGTGCACCACGAGCTTGGGAATCCCGGTGGTGCCCGAGGTGTGGGTGATCACGGCGGGCGCGTCGATCGGCCGGACCACCGGCTTGACCCGCGGCGCGCCGGCGAGTTCGGCGAGCGAGATGGCCCCCGGCCGTTCGCCGCCCACGGCGATCACCCGCTTGGTGAGGTCCGCGAGCGGTATCTCGGCCAGTTGGTCGAGCTTGTGCACGTCGGTGAGCAGGTTCGGCTGGTCCACCCGCTCGAGCAGGGCGCCGACGGTCACGGCGTCCAGGGCGGGCGACAGCATCACGACGACCGCTCCGATGCGGGACGCCGCAGCGGCGAGCATCCAGATGTCGGCGTTGGCGGTCTTGTGGATCACGACGTGTTCGTCGGGGCGGACACCGGCCGCCCACAGGCGGGCCGCCAGGTCGTCCACGTGGCCGGCGTACTGAGCTACCGTCAGCCGCCGTCCCGCCTCGGGCAGGACGTCCAGGTCATGGTCCAGGGTGATCGGCGTCGACCCGTTCACGACCGCGGCCATCTCCGGCAGCAGGCCGATGTGAAGACCGCGCTTCTGTATCGATGTGTAGGCTGTAGAGCCCTTCATGGGGACTGTCTCCTTTGGGGCACCTGCGAGGTCAACGACGCACTGTGCGGGAATCCGTGGCGGAGTGGGCCGGCGCCGTCACATGCCGAACGATCCGGCGGGTGCGATGTCTGTGGCCGGTCCCGGTCACGTCCGCTTTCTTGCCCTGGCCGTGGCGGGTGTCGAAATCAGGGCCGGGGTACGTGCTCTACGCGGCGCGCCGGCCGGACGTCGCGTGGTTCCCAAGCGCGGTACGGAGGACTTCCGCGACCCGTTCGACCTGGTCCATGCTCAGTTCGGCGTGCATGGGTATGGCGAGGTTGCGGCGGAAGAGATCCGCCGAGACCGGGCATGTCTGCTTCGTCTCGAACACGGGCTGGACGTGCGTGGCCCAGGTGCCGTGCCCGCAGCCGATGCCCTGGGCGCGCAGGTCGGTGGCGACCTGGGCACGGTCCACGCTCTCATCCAGCGTCACCATGTAGGACTGCCAGGCGTGGGTGCGGTCCTCGGGCACGTGCGGCAGCGTGAGGAGTTCCTCGTCGGCGAGCAGTTCGGCGTAGCGCGCCGCGACGGCGCGACGGCGCTGAAGCAGTTCGTCGATCCGGCCGATCTGCACCTGCAGGATCGCCGCGGCGATGTCGGACAGCTTGAAGTTGTAGCCGATCTCGGTGAACTCCGGGATCGGCAGGCCGACGACCTGCGCCTGGTCGAAGATGCTTCCGATACCGAAGGATGCGCGCAGGCGCGCGTCCTGCGCGATCGCCGGGTCGGCGGCGATCAGGGCCCCGCCCTCACCGCTTGTGGCTCCCTTGCGCCCGTGGAAGGACAGACAGGCCACCTCGGCCAGTGCGCCGGCCTCGCGCCCCTGGTACGTGGCGCCGACCGCGCAGGCGGCGTCCTCGACGACGAACAGCCCGTGGCGGTCGGCGATCGTCTGCAGCTGCGCGTAGTCGGCGGGCATACCGACCGTGTCGACCGCGATCACACCCACGGTTCGCGGACCGATCAGGTCCCCCACCGCCTGCGGGTCTATGGTGCCGGTGTCGGCGCGCACGTCGGCGAAGACCGGGACGGCGCCGACGTATCGCACCGCATGGGCGGGTGCCGGGAAGGTGTAGTCGGCGACGATCACTTCGTCGCCCGGTTTGACGCCGAACGCGAGCATGGCCAGGTGGAGCGCGGCGCCGCAGTTGCTCACCGCGACCGTGCCGCCGGCGCCGTAACGCCGGGTCAGCTGGGCTTCCAGCGCCTTGCCCTTCGGGCCCTGGCCGGCCGGCCAGCCCGAGGAGAACACCTCCGCGACGGCTGCCAGCTCCTGCTCACCCAGGCTCGCGTGAACCAGGGGAATCGTGTCCATGGTGCTCATCTCCCTTACGCTCCACGTTCTGTTGCCGACTGGGGATGAAGGAGGGTGGGGGGTTCGTAGCGAAGCGGCGTGAGCTGATGGACGTCGTAACGTCGGCGCATCTGCTCCACGGCCTCGGCGTCCACCGGCCCGCCGGCCGCCCAGATCTCCGCGATCTCCTCGAAGTAGTACTCGTGATAGGGCGACGGATAGCACTGGAACAGCATGCGTGCCGGCTTGTCCGAGGCGTTCCTGAACGCGTGCGGGGTGCCCGTGGGAACGAACATGCAGGCGCCCTCAGTTGCCCGGACGACCCGGTCTCCGTCGGGAGACTCCCAGTCGTGCCAGGATTCCTCGGTCCGCTTGGCCGGCTCGAACGCCAGGAGCTGAAGCTCCCCTTCCAGGACGTAGAAGAATTCCTGCGAGTCGTTGTGGACGTGCGCCCCGACATCGAATCCGGGCGGCACAACCACCTCGAATATGGATACGGAGGAGCCTTGCGCCTCAGTGGCCTTGAAGGTCACTTCCTGCGCCTTTGTGATCAGCTTTCGCCCCTCACCGGGTGGGAGGATGAGGCCGGTCATGCGGCCTTGTCCATCTCGCCCGGCGTGTCGACGCCCCATCGGCCCAGCGCCATTTCTGCGGTGATGCCGGGACCGAAACCCGCGATCAGACCGGTGGCCTCGGGCATCGGGGCGTCCTCTTCGAACAGCCTGCGCGCCGCGTCGAATACGACGGCGCTGGCGATGTTTCCGTACTCGGTCAGGGTCGCCCAGCTGTGGCGGAACACCTCGCGGTCGACTTCGAGGAACTTGGCGAGATCGTCCAGGATCCGCGGACCGCCGGCGTGGACGATGTAGAAGTCGAGGTTGCCGGCGTCCCAGCTGTGGTCCTTGGCGAACTCTCGCAGCACCGGGGCCAGCGGTTCCATCGTCCCGGGCACCCGGCGATCCAGCTGGAAGTGGAAGCCGGTGTCCCGCACGGAGTAGGAGATCCAGTCCTCGGTGTTCGGGATGAGGTAGGAGGCGTTGCGCTCCAGCTCTATGCCGACGCCACCGTTGCCCCGCACCACGGCGGCCGCGACCGCGTCACCGAACAGCCCGTCGGACAACAGCGAACCGATGTCGTCCGCGTCCGGCTGGTAGCACAGCGAGCACAGCTCGCACGACACGATCAGGACATTGCTCGCCGGGTGGGCCATGCAGAAGTCGTGGGCGCGGTTGATCGCTGCACCACCCGCGGCGCACCCCAACTGCGCGATGGGTATCTGGCGGGTGTCGGACCGGAATCCGAGCTTGTTGATCAGCCATGCGGTCAGCGACGGCATCAGGAACCCGGTGCACGATACATATATGATCGCATCGATGTCACGTGCCGTTACGTCGGCGTTTTCCAGGGCTTGTTCGACGACCTCGGGGCACCGCTTCTTGGACTCGATCTCATAGATGCGGTTGCGTTCCGTCAAGCCCGGATGATGGAGCGTCTTCTCGATGGGCTGTACGATATGCCGCTTCTGCACCCCCGTGTTCCGAATCAGGCGAAGCGCCAGAGGAAGCTGCGGCTTTCCACCATGGACCCTTTGGGCGAATTCCAGAGTCTCTTCCATCGTGATGACGTATTCCGGCGCATTCACCGCGGGCTTGCATAGCCTAGGCATATCTGGGATCTACTTTCTCTAGAGTCTGCCTTCTGTACGTGAAGGGCCTTTCGCGCACTCCCGGTCCTGCCCGGCTGGGCGACAGCGAGGTCGGTTGCACGCCGTGACCACGGCGCTTTGCGCACAGCTTCCGGAATCTCTTGCGACAGCCTTTGACCAGCACGATGCAGTGGCCCGAGGCGGGTGATGTCGTTCGTCTGCCCGCCGGCGTCGACCCGGCTGCGATCGCCTGCGCCACCCGGCGGGCATGGGACGGCCGACCCACTCGCGACGGCCCGATCGGGCACGTCACCGTCGATCCGGCCCGGTGGCCGGCGCATGGTCGTCCCACAGGTGCACGGTGGTGACTGATGCAGAGGGCACGGCTTACGACCGGCCGGAGGGGAACCGGCTGCGTGGCAAGCCAGGATGATCCTCGGACATCGCCGGCGTCCGGGCCTGCCGCCTCCCGCCGTCTCCCGCACCGCCATGGGCAGTTGGGCCAACGCCGGTCCAGGAACCGGCACGCAGAACCCTGCAACGAGAAGGCGTGGATGAGGTGTTGGTGAAATCCGTCGCTCAAAGCCCCTGCGAGCGTTTGGACGGTACCGCCCAGATACAGCGCCATACCTGACACGGACTCGGTCTACGGGCTGGTGGACGCGGCACTCAATCCACTGCCACACGGCAGGTTTTGGGCAGGGAAGGCTTGCCCAAATAGTGACACGGTTGGCCTCTCCGCGCCAAGAGCCCCTCAAAGTGACGTGGCTCACGTCACTTTGAGGTCGCACGCGCCGGAGCCCTGGACCGGCAACGGCACGGGTTCGCCGGCCTGGAGAGCATGGCCGCGCTGTCCGCTCGCCTGGATGCGGTGCGGCGGCCGGCGTCCCCCGGGTCAGCCCGCCGTGTCAGCCGCCGTGTTCCGTTCCGGCGGCAGGATCAGGGTGGGTTCGAGGACGACGCGGGTGGCGGGCTCTTCGGGGGCCCACCCCAGCGCGGGCCGCGCGCCCCGCTGCTGGCGCCACCCGGCCTGGGCGGCCACCACGGCGACGTACGGGATGAGCACCGCGCCGATGAGGGCGCAGACCGCGAGGGCAGGCCAGCGGTTCCAGGTGACGGCCATCAGGACCACACAGGCACTGCGCACCAGCATGGCCGCGACGTAGCGGCGCTGACGGCCGCGCAGGTCCCGCGTCAGGCCGGTGCGCGCCCGGGTGATGGACTCGAACCGGTGCCATGGGGTTGTGGTCATCGGGCCTCCGTGGATACTCCGGCGTCGGCGCCGGACAACCGGAATGGGAGCGGGACCCTGCCGGGCTGGACGCGGATCCCGCGCTGTGCGAACGTTCGCCTGTCCTGCGGCCGCGCGCTGCGGGCGCGAGGACAGCCGGTGTCACGTCATACGGCGAAACGACGGCGGCGCGGGTGACCGTCCTTGGATCACACGCGCCGCCTTCGCTGGCCCGGTCCTCTGCGTCGTGCCGCCGGGTCAGCGCAGTTCCTGGTCCGCCTCCCGCTCCTCGAGGGCGTGCTGCCTGCCGGTTTCCCGGTGCCCGTTGGACGAGAGCCCCTTGGGCGAGGCGTGCCCGTTGGACGAGTGCGCGAGGTGTTCCAGAGCCTCCTGCATCTCCTGCGGTGTCGGCTTGGCGACCTGCCCGCCGTACAGCCAGCGGCTGAGCCGGTAGCGCACCATCTCCCCCCTGCCCTGCGGATTGGGCACGCCGTCGCGTTCCGGTGCGGGCACCGGCAGCGTCTCGGGGGTCTCCTTGGAGAGCAGCGCGTACTCCTGCCCGCGCTCGAGGCGCTCGTGCACCTCGACGAACTCGCCGTGGGGCAGCCTCACGATCTTTCCGCTCTCGCGGCCGTGCAGGAGCTTGTCGCGGTCCCGCAACTGCAGGCCCAGACAGATCCGCTTGGTGATGACGTAGGTGGCCGCCGGGACGAGGAAGACTCCGATCCTCACCGCCCAGGTGATCGCGTTCAGGGACAGATGGAAACGCTCGGCCAGGATGTCGTTGGCGCCTCCGAAGAACAGCACCAGGTACAGGGCGACGAAGGCGCAGGCGAACGCGGTCCGCGTGGGGTGGTCGCGGGGCCGGTCGAGGAGGTGGTGCTCGCGTTTGTCCCCGGTGACCCAGGCCTCCAGGAACGGCCAGAGGGCGATCACGGCGGCCATCAGCGTGGGCAGGACGACGGCGGGGATCAGGATGCCGAGGTTGATGGTGTAGCCGCCCGGGATGACGAACTCCCAGGCGGGGAAGGCCCGCAGGGCGCCTTCGAGGAAGCCCATGTACCAGTCGGGCTGGGAGCCCTGGGAGATCAGGTCGGCGCGGTAGGGGCCGTACACCCACACGGGGTTGATCTGAGCGATGCCCCCGAGCAGCGCGAGCACTCCGGTGACCAGGAAGAAGAAGCCGCCGGCCTTGGCCGTGTAGTGCGGCGTCAGGGGCTGGCCCACGACGTTGTTCTCGGTGCGGGCCGGGCCCCGGAACTGGGTGTGCTTGTGGTAGAAGATCAGGATCAGGTGGACGGTGAGCAGGGCCACGATGAGTCCTGGGAGCAGCAGGATGTGGAAGCTGTAGAGCCGGGGGATCGCGTCCGTGCCCGGGAACTCGCCGCCGAACAGGAACATCTGCAGATACGTGCCGACCAGCGGAATGGCGAGTGTGACGCCCTCGGCGATGCGCAGGCCGGTGCCCGAGAGCAGGTCGTCGGGGAGCGAGTACCCGAAGAAGCCCTCCAGGGTGACCAGGATGAGGAGCGTGAAGCCGATCAGCCAGTTGGCCTCGCGCGGATTGCGGAACGAGCCGGTGAGGAGGTGCCGCAGCGTGTGCAGGCAGAGCGCACCGATCATGATCAGGGCCGACCAGTGGTGCAGCTGGCGTATGAACAGGCCGCCGCGCACCTCGAAGCTGATCTCGACTGTGGAGGCGTAGGCCTGCGACATCCGCACGCCCTCCAACGGGGCGTGGGTGCCGTGGTAGACGGTCTCGGCCATGCTGGGCTCGAAGAAGAAGGTGAGCCAGATCCCGGTGAGGATGAGCATGACGAAGCTGTAGAGCGCTATCTCGCCGAACATGAACGACCAGTGGTCGGGGAAGACTTTGCGGATCAGGAACCGGAAGTTGTAGATCCCGAGCCGCCCGTCCGTCCAGTCGGCGATGCGCTCGCCCCTCGACGCTGTGGTGCGCGCACTCTGCGGCGTTGTTTCGGTCCTGCTCATACCCGCGCGCACTCCCCTCGCCGCTCTGCTGTCACGGACACACCCGGTCCGGCCGGTGAGCGGTCGGTGGGGTAAGCGGCCTGCCGCGGCGGAAGCAGGTTTGTGCCCTGGAGCGGATGGAACGGTATCGGCCCGCGACGCGGCCGGACAACCGAGCTCGAGCCGAAGCTCTGGTCCAACTGGACTGGTTCTTGAGCGAGTTTCGAGTCACCCGGGTATACATCGGCCTCCCGCGTACACAACAGGCCTTGATTTCCAGCCGTGTTAGGGGTGGTCACCGACTCCCGGCCGCTTAAGTCGGCCTCTACAACGGCTAATTGCTCCACTCTCGTCATACGTCAAGCGTATGACTGCGTCCGCGCGGCCTGCGACCGGGTACAGCTTGCCGCGCCTGGACGGCGGGGCGCTCACGGCCGCCGCCGGTCACCGGCGGGTGCCGCGGTCGGCCACTGCGCCGACGAGCCCGTGGGGTGCGAGCGCGTGGAGCCGGTGGAGATCCCGATGGCGGGTACGTTCGGTGCGGCGGGGCGGCGCCGCCGCGCGTCCGGGCCGTGGGTGGTGCTGGGTGGCGCCGCGGGGGCGGGGCCGCGCGGGCCGCGGAGCGCGGCCCGAAGCACACGCGGCCGCAGCACCGCGGCGGGCGGGGCCCCCGTCTGAAGCCCTTCGAGCAGCATCGTCGCCGCGTACGGGTCGGTTCTCGCGGCGGCCGCGATCCGGGCCGCGTAGCGCCTGCTGAGCCGGGCGCGCAGGGAACCCGGCATGCCCTGGTCGCCCTCCGCCGCGCACAGGTTGCGGGTGCTCAGCTGCCAGGCGGGGGCCACGCGGTGGGCCAGGGCCTGGCGCAGCCGGTAGCTGAGGCCGATCGCTGTGCCGTGGCTGGCCAGCATGTGGTCCAGGACGAGGGCGCACTGCACGGCGAGCGTCATGCCCTGGCCGTGGGCCGGGTCGAAGGCCGCGAGGGCGTCGCCGACGACGAGGAACTGGTCGGGCCAGCGGCGCAGCTTCTCGTAGTGGCGCCAGCGGTTCTCGGTGCGGCTGCAGCCGTAGACCGGGCCGAGCGGCGTGGCGCCTTCGATGACGTCGCGCAGCAGCGGGTGGCTCAGGGCGCCCAGCTCGCGCAGCAGCCCCTCGTGGTCGGTGGGCGGTTGCGTGCCGTCACGGGTGCTGAGCGACACCGACCAGCGGCCGCCCTCGATGGGGTTGAGCATGCCCTGGCGCGCGTTGCCGGACGAGGCCATGAGTAACAGGCTTTTCCAGTCGGCGACATGGCCGGTGGGCGGGGCGAACACGGCGGTGGCGTACGCGGTTCGGGCACCGGCCACTGTTTCTCTGGGGGGCTGGTAGCCGAGTTCGGCCAGCCATTGGGGGGCATGCGAGCCGCGCCCGGAGGCATCCACCACGAATTCGGCGGATATCAGGCGCCGGGGGGCCCAGCCGTCGGGCGCCTTCCGGTCCCGGCCGCGCACCCATACGCCGGTGACGGTGTCGTGGCGGCCGGGCTGCAGGGCGACGGCCTCGTGGTCCTGCACGAAGGCCACCTTGGGGTCGGCGCGCAGCCGGTCGCGGATGACCGCGTCGATCAGGTCGCGGCCGGCGCTCAGCATCGACAAGCCGGAGTCGAACCGGGGCAGCCAGCCGCTCGGGCCGAGCAGCAGCATGTCCTTTGGCATACGGACGCGGACCGCTCCGGCGCCGGTCAGGTCCTGGCCGATGCCGGGAAACAGTTGCTCCAGGCCCTGGTGGGCGGCCGGCATGAGGCTGTGCGTGTGCCGTGCCTGGGGCACACCTCGGCGCCGCCCGGGTCCGCGTGGCACCCAGTCGCGCTCGATCACGGTGACCTTGTCCATGAAGTTGGCCAGGGCCCGCGCCGCCGTGAGCCCGGCGAGACTCGAGCCGATCACCACGGCGTGGCCGTGGCCGCCGCCCTTGTGGACAACACGTGCGTCCAGACTCAACTCGGCTGCCCCTCCTTGTGTGTTGTGGTTGCATCATGCGGGGCGCGGCCGTCCGTGCGGGGTGGTTCGGATCGTCGGGGGCGGGAGTTCGAGTGGTGCTCGAGTCAGTCCCGAGGCAGTCCCGAGGAGGACTCGAGCCAGGCCGCGCGGAGCGCCGGCAGCGGCCGGGGGCTCGGTCGGGGGCTCGGTCGGGTTCGGGCCGGCGCCGGTGCCTGGGCGCGTCGGCCCGATCACGTCGCGGCCTGTGCTCGGTGAGCCGCGGCCGGCGTTGCGCGGATGCCCCGGCGACGCCGTGTGCCGCGGCACGCGGCGTCCTGCCGGCGGGCGACGGCGCACCCACCTCGTCTCTCGCGGCGCGGGGGCCCGGGTACGACGCGAACGAGAGACCCATCCGGACCGCGCCCGTCCGGCGCCCGCTTGTCCTGCTTAGGGCGCCGGGGTCCGTGCGCGCTCCGGTGCGGTGAGCGCCCGGTCGACCAGAGGACCGGCGGCGCCGGTGTAGCCGGCCGGGTCGAGCAGAGCAGCCGCCTCGCCCCGGCTCAGCACGCCGGCGAGCTGGGGGAGTTCGGCCAGCACGTCGGCCAGCGGCCGGCCGGTCTGGGCGGCGAGCTGTGAGGCCTGCGTCAGCAGTTCCTTGGCGGCCGCCTTGCCCAGGCGCGGCGCCAGGACGGCCGAGACCCGCTCGGAGACGAGCTGCCCGCCGGTCGCGTCGAGGTTGGCGCGCATCCGCTCCGGGTGGACGGTGAGCCCCTGGGCGAGTTCGACGGCCGTGTGCGCGGCTCCGCCGGTGAGCCGCAGGCATTCGCGCAGCGGCTGCCACTCGGCGTGCCACACTCCGGCCGAGCGCTCGTCCTCGGCCAGCAGGCACTGCATCAGCACGGTGGCCAGGGCGGGCACTTGGAGGGCGGCGGAGCGGATCAGGGTCGCGAGTACGGGGTTGCGCTTGTGCGGCATCGCCGAGGAGGCCCCTCGCCCGGCGACCGCGGGCTCGGCCACTTCGCCGACCTCGGTACGGGTGAGCACCAGCACATCTGCGGCGATCTTGCCGAGGGCCCCGGCCGTGTGGGCGAGGGCGGCGGCCAGGTCGGCGACGGGGGTGCGCAGGGCGTGCCAGGGCAGTACGGGGGTGGCCAGGCCCGTCTCGGCGGCGAAGGCGGCGCCGAGTTCGTCGAGTACGGCCGCGGGGTCGGCGCCCTCCCCCGCGTGCTGCAGATAGCCGGCCAGTGTTCCCGCCGCGCCGCCGAGCGCCACCGGAAGCCCGCCGTGGGCGATCCGTTCGAGGCGCTCGGCGGCGTCCAGGACCAGTTGGCGCCATCCGGCCGCTTTGAGGCCGAAGGTGGTGGGCACGGCGTGCAGGGCCAGGGTGCGGCCCGCCATCACGGTGTCCCGGTGCGCGGCCGCCAGGCCGGCCAGAGCGGCGGCCACGGCCCGCAGATCGGCGACGATCAGGCGCAGCGCGCGTGCGGCCACCAGCATCGCGCCGGTGTCGAAGACGTCCTGGCTGGTCGAGCCGCGGTGCACGTATTCGGCAGCCTGCGGTGAACGCTCCGCGACCACCGCGGTCAGCGCCTTGACCAGGCCCACGACCGGGTTCGCGGTCTCCCGCGCGGCCAGTGCCAGCTCGCGTACGTCCAGCAGGTCGGCGCGGGCGGCGGCCGTGATGGCCTCGGCCGCGTGCAGGGGCACCGTGCCGCAGCGGGCCTGGGCGCGGGCCAGGCCCGCCTCCGCGTCGAGCATCGCCTGCAGCCAGGCGCGGTCGCCCACGGCCGCCTCGACGGGGGTGCCCGCCCGGACCGGTGAGAGCAGCCCGGCGTCCAGATGGGCGGGCAGGGTTCCCGTCCGCGGGGATTCGTGCAGGGAGGTCATGCGCCTGCCTTCGCGTTCGGGGGCGTGATCGTGGTGGAGGCCGTCCGGCCTGTCGCAGGGGTGTTCAACGGTGCTGGCAGAGGCGGCAGTTCGGATACGGCGAGGACTGCCGCCGCGATGGCGTCGGAGTCCTCCAGGGTGACCGAGCCGACGCCGGGTCTGATGCCCGCGGCGGTCACCCAGTGCACGGACTCGGTGGGCACCCCGTAGGCGAAGCGCCGTGGATGCGGTACGCCCCGGGCGTCGATCAGGTGGTAGGGCCGCTCGGACACGGCGAGGCCCCCGGTCTCGTAGTCCGCGCCGCCCGTGCCGTCGTCGCCGGTGCCGCCTTCTCCGCAGGGGATGCGGTACAGACGGCACTGCCCGGTGCGCAGCAGCCGGCTCATCAGGGGGTCCGCGGTGCGCCGCAGATCGATTTCGGGCAGGCGGGCCTCGATGAGCACCGTGGCCCGCACCCGCACGTCCGGTATCTCGCTCGACGTACCGGTGAAACAGGGGCCGAGCGGGCCGTGCGGGTCGGCGGTGACGCGCAGTCCGGGGCCGGTCACCTCCAGGACGCCCGCGTCCATGAGCGCGGCCATCTCCTCGATGCGGGACGCCGGGGGGCCTATGGACAGATAGGCGTTGAGCGGTGTGTACCAGCGCTCGAGGTCGTCGCGGTGGGACGCGGCGGTCAGGCCGGCGTGGTCGACGGCGAGCCGCACCTCGTTGCGCAGGTCTCGCAGGACGTCGAGTGCGGCCTTGACCGGTCCGCTGACGTTGCCCTGGCGGGCCAGGCGGACGTCCTCGTCGAGGTGGTCACGCAGCCAGCCGCGGAAGGCTGCCGGGCCGCGCAGGGCGCGGGTGTCGTAGGGGCGGGCGACGCGCTGCCAGTCCCAGCGCTCGGCCGCCTCGATCCCGGCCTCTTCGAGGAGCCGGTCCTCGGCCTGGCCCGGCTCGGCGTGCAGATACCGCTCCGTGAACTCCTCGCAGGCCGAGGCGGGTTCGCCGCGTGCCGCGAGCAGGGTCGCGTAGTAGACACCGCACACCTCCTTGGAGATCAGCGGCCACAGGTCGGCGGCGAAGTCGATGGCCGCGCCGCGGGTGTCCCGGGCGCGCAGCGCAGCGATGTACCCGGCGGTGAGGAGCCGGGGTAAGTAGCGCCCGTGGGCGCCCTTCTCGTTCTCGCCGCGCGCCTGGTAGGGCACACCGCGCCGGGACCCCGCGTACAGGCCCGGCTCGCGGCCAGAGGGCCGGTAGACCAGGCGGCCGCCGACGCGGGTGAAGACGCCGCCGCGGCCGTGGGTGAACAGCGCCATGTAGTCGAAGAAGTTGAGCCCGAGCCCGCGCAGCAGCACGCTCTGGCCGGGCTGGATGCCCGACAGGTCCACGTCGGCCGGGTTGGCGGGGGCCAGGTAGGTCAGCCCGTGCCGGGCGGCGAAGTCGGTCAGCTCTCGTTCCGTGTCGGTGGGCCGAACCGGTACGTGGCCCTGGGCGAGGACGACCGCGGACAGGCCGGTCAGCCGGGTGCCGTCCTCGAGTACGACCGTCTGCGTCCCCGCGTCCGGGGTTCCGGGGCCCGCGTCCTCGAGGGCGACGGCCCGTACGGGATGCGTGCGCACCCTCATGTGCGCGGCGGCGTTCGCGACGACCCGCCGGAACGCCCATGTCAGATAGCAGCCGTAGAGCGCGCGGGTGGGATAGGCGTCGGGGCCGAGGCCGCGCGCCTCGGCGAGGATCTCGTCGTAGGCGGCCTGCGGGCCGGGATCGAGCGTGCCCGGCTCCAGGGCCTTGGCCCACTCGTACAGGCTCGGCCCCTCCTCCAGCGGACCGTCGATGCGGACGCTGGCGTCGGTGTAGACCGTCACCTGGGAGGCGACGGTGTTCATCAGCAGGTGCCGGGACTGTGCAGGGCGCCACACCCGCCCCGAGCCCGGCGGGTCCGGGTCGACGACATGCACGGTGACGGTGTCCCAGCGGGGCGACTTCCGTTCCTGCGCACAGAGCCGTTCCAGTACGGACAGGCCCCTGGGGCCGGCGCCGACGAGACACACCTCCAGGTGTGCCGTGGTGCCGTTGTCGGCCGGCGGGGCGGGTTCGCGGGTGTCCGGGCGGCCGGGTGACGATGGGTCACCCGAGGGGAACTGAGCGGCTGCGCTGACCAGCGGCCCTGCGAGGAGCCTGCTGCTGACTGCGCGTTCGCCTCCGTGCGTACCGTCCACAGTGCCTCCTTCCTCCGCCACCGTCGGGGCAGGCGCTCAACCAAGGCTCGGTTCCGGGTGGAAGCGGACTTGAGGAGCGGGAGCGGAACAGTGCCGGAAGGCGGTGGCCGCCGGTGCGGAGCCCGCGAGCCGCCTCCGCAAGCCGACCCCAACGAGGCTGTATCGGGACTCGAGTCGCTGGTCGGTGTAATTGGACTGCTCGCCGGGACTCGAACAGCCTTACCGGACCAGGACACCAGAGCGGATGTGGAATTCCCCTGCAGACACGGTCGACCACGGACAGGAAAAGAACTGAATTAACTGCCGCAATCGGCACGGGAAATCCATGCGTTTTACAGCGGTTGCGGGGCGAGCCGCCGCCTCATGAAGGAGCTTCGATGAAGTTTCACCCATGCCCGAGAAGCCACACTCAGGAAAGCCGCGCCGCCGCCGGGTCCATCCTCTGCGCTGCCTGCATCAGGCGGGCGGAACGCAGCCTGCGCGCACTCCCTGGCCTCCACCAGGAATGCCTGCACCAGGTTTCGCCGACATCCAGGCAAACAAACCCGACAAAAGTTTCGGGAAGTCGAAAACTGGATTACCTGGACATCTCGGCACTCGACACCCGTCATAACATTTTCGCCATTCTCGAGTCATGGTCGGGAATGGTCGTGGAAAAGCTCGGAACCACGGCCCCGCCTCGTACCGTGCCCCACTTGGCGCGATTTCTCACGCTGCACCTGGAGTGGCTCACCGCCCAGTCCCCCGCGGTCGACTTTGCGGACGAAATCGAGAGTCTCGTCGTTGAATTGCGCCAGACGATCGATCCCGACCCAAGTGATCTCCACACGCTCATCAGAAAATGCGTCGTGGACAACTGCCCCGGGACGATCAGCGCCTCACCCCAGAGCAGCGGGAGTGCGGGAAGCAGCAGCATCACCTGCTCTTCAGGGCATTCATGGGAAATATGCGAGTGGCTCACCCTCAGGGAACTCATGGAGCGGCGGCGAAAGGGTGTCACCGCATGATCAAACCACCGAGCCACAGGCTCGTCCCCACCAAAGTGGCCGCACTCGCCGTGGGTGTGTCCGAAGCGACCATCCGCAAGTGGGTAAGCCGCGGGAAGATAACGCGCTACGGCGCACCTCACCGTCGCTCGGAGTTCGACATCGAGGAACTCACGGAGATCGCCCGGCAGCGTCGGCCCTGACCCGACGCCACGGGCGTGCGGCCGCGGCAGGGCCCGGTCTTCGCGATGCCCCGGCAGAGCGCCGGAGCCCCACGTGCCTTCCGACGGCCGTCCACCGGCCTTCTCGCTGCGGGCCAGGCCGCTGACGGCGGCCCGGGACACGGGGCCAGCGGCCTCTGTCCGGGCTGACGATGCGGCCGAGCACCGGCTCTCCGCGCCCGGCCGGGCCACCCCCGACGCGTTCCGCTCGCAGGCGCCGCCCCCGCGATGCCGCCCGCATCGCCGTCGAACCCGCCGGTGAGACCGTCGTCGAACGCCGCCGGATGCGCGACCGGCTCAGCCGCGGCAGCCGCGGCGCTCCACCCCAGTTCACCGCCGCGCGGAGGCCGCCTCAGTGCCCCGCGTCGGCCCGGACGGTCCCGGGCGCGACCGTCCCACGTCCCGGGTGGCAGGGTGAGGACTGGAAGGCCTTGGTGTCGCTGGTATTCCCGCCCGTCAGGGCGAAGGCGAGCGGCGGGCCGGCCTCTTTGCATGCCCCCTTTTTTGGGCCCCGGCGGCGCGCCGGCGGGCGCGGACGACGATGGAGCCGGCCCATACCGGCCAGCCGAAGTCCCCCCAGCCGCCTCGGCGTTCGCCCGGGCGGCCCGCAGTATCCGCCCGAAGGCGCCCCTCCCGGTGCGATGCGCGACTCGACCCCGCCTGGAGTGACGCAGGTCACTTCGGAGCGCTGTTGGCGTGAGGGCACCCCCGTGTCACTATTTACCCACGTCTACCCTGCCCAAAAGTTGCTGCGAGGCAGTGGATCGCGTGTCGTGCCCGCCCCTCTGCGCGAGACAGACCGGATCCGTGCGCGTACGGCACCAGCCTCCTTCCGCATCCGATCAATCGCTTGCCCGGGGTGCCTCGATGCCCAACCGACGCGGCATACGACGGTCTTGCCACGCGTAGGCAAAACCGTCCCGATGCTCACGAAAGCCAACTCGGCCTCCAGCGCCGGCGCATGTGGGGCCAGGGGCGTGGATGCCTTCGCTGACGTAGCGCCGGCAGTCTCGATACCCGGCCGACGAAGCTCCCTGTTGCGTGCGGCGGTTGACGCTCCGTGCCATCGCAGAGGCAGCGTCGCGTGACGGCTTGCCGTTCATCCGGAGCGGCCGTATCCGCAAGAGCAGCGTGCCCTTGGGGATACGGCCGCATCTGACGTCCTGTGACGTCCTGCTGCATTCCTTTTCAGAACTCCGGACCATGCGATCCCCATGACCATGTGATCTCCATGACCATGCGATCTCCATCCCAATGACGGGATCTCCATGCAGAAAAGACAAAGGGAGCTGAGTGCGTTGACTCTGCCGACCTCAGTGGAGGGGGCATCAGAAAGCCACCGGGCCCGCTCGGTCGGCACCGGTCGCGCCCATGCCAAGGCCATCCTGCTGGGGGAGCATGCGGTCGTCTACGGAGCTCCGGCGCTCGCTCTTCCGATTCCGCAGCTCACGGTCACGGCAAGCGCCGGGTGGTCTTCCCACACCTCCGACAATCAGGGCGACTTGTCCTTCACGATGACCGGTTCCCCGTCGAGGGCGATGGTGACGCAAGCCTCCGACGGTATGCGCCGGCTGACCGCAGAATTCAAGGCGAGAATGGGCGTGGCAGGCGGGCCGCACCTCGACGTGATCCTTGACGGTGCGATCCCGCCCGGCCGGGGGCTCGGCTCCAGCGCGGCGACCTCGCGCGCGATCGCCTTCGCCCTTGCCGATCTCTTCGGCCGCGAACTGACGGAGAGCACGGCGTTCGACCTGGTGCAAACGGCCGAGAACATGGCGCATGGCCGGGCCAGCGGCGTCGATGCCATGGCCGTCGGCGCGTCCCGCCCGCTGCTGTTCCAGGCGGGCCAGACCCGGGAACTGAGCATCGGCTGCGACGGCTTGTTCATCATCGCGGACAGTGGCGTCGCGGGCAGCACCAAAGAAGCGGTCGAGTTGTTGAGTGCGGGATTCCAGCGCCATGCCGGAGCGCAGGAGAGGTTCGTGCGCCGTGCGTCGGAGCTGACGGAGGCGGCCAGGCAGGCCCTCGCCGACGGCAGGCCGAAGGAACTCGGCGCGCGGCTCACGGACTACCACGAACTTCTCCTTGCGGCCGGACTCAGTACCGACCAGATAGACGCACTGGTCGCGGCCGCGCTCAGGGCAGGCAGCCTCGGAGCCAAGGTCACCGGAGGCGGCCTGGGCGGCTGTGTGATCGCACTGACCCAGCCGGAGCATGCCCGGGAGGTCACCCGGCAGTTGCACGAAGCCGGCGCCGTACAGACGTGGGTCGTACCGCTGAAGGGGCTCGACAACCATGCGCCGTGAACACCCGACCACTGTGGTGCGACCGCTGGAGCAGGGCTCCGCAGGAAGTGCCACCGCCGTCGCGCACCCGAACATCGCGCTGATCAAGTACTGGGGCAAGCGCGATGAGCGGCTTGTCCTTCCCTGGACCGACAGCCTGTCGATGACGTTGGACATCTTTCCGACGACCACCCGGGTCCGGCTCGATCCCGAGGCCGGGCACGACGAGGCGACGCTGGGCGGCGTGCCCGCGACGGGCGAGGCACAGCGACGCATCACCGCGTTCCTGGAGCTGGTGCGGGACATGGCCGGGCTCCCCCAGCGGGCCGTCGTGGACACCAGGAACACCGTTCCCACGGGGGCGGGCCTGGCGTCCTCCGCCAGTGGGTTCGCCGCCCTCGCCGTCGCCGCCGCCGCCGCGTACGGGCTCGATCTCGACGCCACCGAACTGTCCCGCCTGGCCCGGCGCGGGTCCGGGTCGGCGTCGCGGTCGGTCTTCGGTGGTTTCGCCCTCTGGCACGCCGGCCGGGACACCGGCACGGCCACGGACGCGGACCTCAGCTCGTACGCCGAGCCGGTGCCCGCGGCAGCCATCGACCCCGCGCTGGTCATCGCCGTGGTCAACGCGGGGCCCAAGGCCGTCTCCAGCCGTGAGGCCATGCGCCGGACCGTCGATACGTCGCCGCTGTACCAGCCGTGGGCCGCCTCCAGCAAGGACGACCTGGCGGACATGCGGGCGGCGCTGCGGCGGGGGGACCTCGACGCGGTGGGGGAGATCGCGGAGCGCAACGCGCTCGGCATGCACGCGACCATGCTGGCGGCGCGCCCTGCGGTGCGGTACCTGTCGTCGGCCACGGTCACCGTGCTCGACAGCGTGCTGCAGCTCAGGCGGGAGGGAGTGGCGGCCTACGCGACCATGGACGCCGGGCCGAACGTGAAGGTGCTCTGCCGTCGTAGGGATGCGCAGCGGGTGGCCGAGGTCGTCCGCGGCGCCGTCCCGCAGGGCACGGTTCTCGTCGCCGGGCCGGGGCCCGGCGCCCGCTTGCTGAACGAGGGCGGATGATGACGCCTCAGCGCACGGTTGTCCGCCATGCGCCGGGCAAGTTGTTCGTCGCGGGCGAGTACGCGGTGGTGGAGCCCGGGAACCCGGCGATCCTGGTGGCGGTCGACCGACAGGTCACCGTCACCGTGTCCGGCACCGGCTCCGGCTCCGGCTCCGGCTCCGGCTCCGGCTCCGGCGAAGCCGGCGTCGTGATCTCCTCCGACCTCGGTCCTCAGTCGGTGCGATGGCGTTGGCACGACGGCGGGCTCGTCGTCTGCGGCGCGGACGACGAGCGGCGGGCGCGCGGCGCCCTGGCCCACGTGGTGTCGGCGATCGAGGTCGTGGGCCGGCTGCTGGCCGGACGCGGCCTGCCCGTTCCCGCGCTGAGCGTCTCGGTCAGCAGCCGCCTGCACGAGGGCGGCAGGAAGTTCGGTCTGGGTTCCAGTGGCGCGGTGACCGTGGCGACCGTGGCGGCCGTCGCGGCCTTCTGCGCACTGGAGCTGTCGCCCGACACCCGGTTCCGCCTGGCCATGCTCGCCACGGCCCGGATCGACCCCAAAGGCTCCGGCGGTGATCTCGCCGCCAGTACGTGGGGCGGCTGGATCGCGTATCAGGCGCCCGACCGGGCCTTCGTGCTCGACCTGGCCCGCCGCCGGGGTGTCGAGGAAGTGCTGCGCACACCCTGGCCCGGTTTCGAGGTACGCCGGCTGCCGCCGCCGGCCGGCCTGTGCCTGGAGGTCGGCTGGACCGGAAAACCGGCCTCCACCGCGTCCCTCGTGTCCGGCCTGCACCGGCGGAACTGGCGGGGCAGCGCCTCGCACCAGAAGTTCGTGCAGGCCACCACCGACGTGGTACGCGCCTCGATCACGGCGCTCGAGGCAGGCGACGGCCCGGGCCTGCTGCACCAGATCCGGCGGGCCCGGCAGGAGTTGGCCCGCCTGGACGACGAGGTCGGCCTCGGCATCTTCACGGCCGAGCTGACGGCGCTGTGCGACGCCGCCGAGGGCGTCGGCGGTGCGGCCAAGCCCTCGGGGGCAGGGGGCGGCGACTGCGGCATCGCGCTGCTGGACGCACAGGCTCCGCACGACATCTCGCAGGTACGGCAACGGTGGGCCGCGGCCGGGGTGCTGCCCCTGCCCATCCGTCCCGCCATGGAAGGGATCGAGGAATGAGCGCTCAACGCAAGGACGACCACGTCCGGCTCGCCATCGAGCAGCAGCACACACGCAGCGGAATCAACGAGTTCGACGAGGTGTCGTTCGTCCACCACGCCCTGGCCGGCATCGACCGGCCGGATGTGTCCCTGGCCACGGCCTTCGCCGGGATCTCCTGGCAGGCGCCGCTCTACATCAACGCGATGACCGGCGGCAGCGTCAACACCGGTGTCATCAACCGGGACCTGGCCATCGCCGCCCGTGAGACCGGCGTGCCCATCGCGTCGGGATCCCTGAACGCCTACTTCAAGGACCCCTCGTGCGCCGACACGTTCCGCGTACTGCGCCAGGAGAACCCGGACGGGTTCGTCATGGCGAACGTCAACGCGACGGCATCGGTCGACAACGCGCGGCGCGGCATCGACCTGCTGCAGGCCGACGCCCTGCAGATCCACCTCAACACGGCGCAGGAAACGGCGATGCCGGAGGGCGACCGGTCGTTCGCGTCCTGGGTCCCGCAGATCGAGAAGATCGCAGCGGCGGTCGACGTCCCTGTGATCGTCAAGGAGGTCGGCAACGGGCTGAGCCGTGAAACCGTCCTGACGCTGCAGAACCTGGGTGTGCGGGTGGCGGATGTCAGCGGCCGGGGCGGCACGGACTTCGCCCGCATCGAGAACGGCCGGCGGGAGCTCGCCGACTACGCCTTCCTGCACGGCTGGGGACAGTCCACCGCCGCCTGCCTGCTGGACGCGCAGGGCGTCGGCATCCCCGTACTCGCCTCCGGCGGCGTGCGCAACCCGCTCGATGCCGCCCGCGCGCTGGCACTGGGCGCCTGCGCCGTCGGAGCGTCCGGGGGATTTTTGCGCACACTGCTCGACGGCGGCGTACCGGCGCTGGTCGCGCAGATCACGACGTGGCTCGACCAGCTGACGGCACTGCAGACCATGCTCGGCGCGCGTACCCCCGCAGACCTCACGCGCTGCGATCTGCTGATCCACGGCGCCCTTCGTTCCTTCTGCGCCGACCGGGGCATCGAGACGCGGCGATTCGCCCAGCGTTCCAGCTCCCTCGAGGCCCTTAACGAGATGACGGGAAGCACACGATGACTGATGCACACGCGATAGCCGGGGTCCCGATGAAGTGGGTGGGGCCCCTTCGCATCTCGGGGAACATCGCCAGCATCGAGACCCAAGTACCGCTCGCCACCTACGAGTCGCCGCTGTGGCCCTCCGTGGGCCGTGGCGCGAAGTTGTCCATGCTGGCCGAGCAGGGCATCGTCGCCACCCTCGTCGACGAGCGGATGACGCGTTCGGTGCTCGTGGAGGCGACGGACGCGCCCACCGCGTATGCGGCCGCGCAGACCATCCATGCGCGGATCGACGAGCTTCGCGACGTGGTGCGCAGCTGCAGCAGGTACGCCGAGCTGATCGGCATCCGGCACGAGATCACGGCCAACCTGCTGTTCATCCGGTTCGAGTTCAGCACCGGCGACGCGTCCGGGCACAACATGGCGACGCTCGCGTCCGATGCGCTCCTGAAGCACCTGCTGCACAGTGTTCCGGGAATTTCCTACGGATCGATTTCGGGAAACTACTGCACGGACAAGAAGGCAACCGCGATCAACGGCATCCTCGGACGCGGCAAGAACGTGGTCACGGAGCTGCTCGTGCCGCGTGACCTGGTGTCCGATGTACTGCGCACGTCGGCCGCCAAGATAGTCGAGCTGAATATCCGCAAGAACCTGCTCGGGACCCTGCTCGCCGGCGGTATCCGCTCGGCGAACGCCCACTTCGCGAACATGCTGCTCGGGTTCTATCTGGCGACGGGCCAGGACGCGGCCAACATTGTCGAAGGATCACAGGGCGTCACGATGGCCGAGGACCGGGACGGCGACCTCTATTTCTCCTGCACGCTGCCGAACCTGATCGTGGGCACGGTGGGCAACGGCAAGGGCCTGGGGTTCGTGGAGACGAATCTGACCCGGCTCGGCTGCAGGGCCGAGCGTGCGCCCGGGGAGAACGCGCGCCGGCTCGCCGTCATCGCGGCGGCGACGGTGCTGTGCGGTGAACTCTCGCTGCTCGCGGCACAGACGAACCCGGGTGAACTCATGCGTGCGCACGTCCAGCTGGAACGCGACAACAAGACCGCAAAGGTTGGTGCATAGGGCATGTCCATCTCCATCGGAATTCACGATCTGTCGTTCGCGACAACCGAGTTCGTCCTGCCGCACACGGCACTCGCCGCATACAACGGCACCGAAATCGGCAAATACCATGTGGGCATCGGCCAGGAGTCGATGAGTGTTCCCGCCGCCGACGAGGACATCGTGACCATGGGCGCGGCTGCCGCCGCGCCCATCATCGCCCGGCACGGCACCGACCGGATACGGACGGTCGTGTTCGCGACGGAGTCGTCGATCGACCAGGCGAAGTCGGCCGGTGTGTACGTCCATTCACTGCTCGGGCTGCCGTCGGCCAGCCGGGTCGTCGAGCTGAAGCAGGCCTGCTACGGGGCGACGGCGGCCCTGCAGTTCGCCATCGGCCTCGTGCGGCGTGACCCCGCGCAGCAGGTCCTCGTGGTCGCCAGTGACGTCTCCAAGTACGAGCTGGACAGCCCCGGTGAGGCGACCCAGGGCGCGGCGGCGGTGGCCATGCTGGTCGGCGTGGGTCCCGCCCTGATGCGTATCGAGGATCCCTCCGGCCTGTTCACCGCCGACGTCATGGACTTTTGGCGGCCGAACTACCGTGAGGCCGCGCTGGTCGACGGGCAGGAGTCCATCAACGCCTATCTGCAGGCAGTCGAAGGCGCCTGGAAGGACTATGCGGAGCAGGACGGCCGCTCGGTCGACGAGTTCGCCGCGTTCTGCTACCACCAGCCGTTCACGAAGATGGCCTACAAGGCCCACCGCCACCTGCTGAATTACTGCGGGTACGACACCGGCAAGGACGACATCGCGCGCGCGCTGGGGCAGACCACGGCCTACAACAGCGTGATCGGCAACAGTTACACCGCGTCGCTGTACCTCGGCCTCGCCTCGTTGCTCGACCAGGCGGACGACCTGACCGGCCGGTCCATCGGCTTCCTCAGCTATGGCTCCGGCAGCGTCGCCGAGTTCTTCGCCGGGACCGTCGTCGCCAATTACCGGGAGCACCTGCGCACCGAGGAGAACCGCGAGGCGATCACCCGGCGCCGGCCTGTCGACTACGCCGGCTACCGCGCACTGCACGAGCGGTCCTTCCCGGCCGACGGCGGCGACCACCCCACCCCGTCGCAGACCACCGGGCCCTTCCGGCTGGCCGCGCTCAGCGGCCACAAGCGCATCTACGAGACGCGCTAGGGCGCGCGCCGTCCAGTCCCCCGGGTACGTGGGCAGCCTCGCCCGGGCTGCCCACGTACGGGTCAGTCAGGGCCGCGCAGCCGCCGGCCTCTTCGCACAGCGATTTCCCCACCACTGGAAGGGAGGGCCGCCGCATGAGCGATGTCAGGATCCTCGGTACAGGTGCCTATCTGCCGGACCGGGTCGTCTCCAATGATGAGGCCGGTGCGGTAGCCGGGGTCGACGACGCCTGGATCACCGGCAAGACCGCGATCCGGGAACGGCGCTGGGCCGCCGATCATCAGGCCACCTCGGATCTGGCCGCGGCCGCGGCGCGTGCCGCGCTGGAGTCGGCCGGCATCACCGCCGACCAGTTGGCCGTGATCGTGGTCGCCACCTCCACTCCGGACCGGCCCCAGCCGCCCACAGCCGTCTATGTCCAGCAGCACCTGGGTGCGGTCGGCGCGGCGGCGTTCGACGTCAACGCGGTCTGTTCCGGCGTGGTCTTCGCGCTGTCGGCGGCCGAGGGCGTGCTCGCCAGGAGCGGCGGCCATGCGCTGGTCATCGGTGCGGACCTGTACTCGCGCATCCTGAACCGGGCCGACCGCAAGACGGTCGTCCTGTTCGGAGACGGTGCCGGCGCGCTGGTCCTGGGCCCCGCCCGGGAGGGCTCGCGCGTCCGGCATGTCGCACTGCACTCGTTCGGTGAGTCCTCGGGCCTGATCGAGGTGCCCGCCGGCGGCAGCCGGCTGCCGTTGGACCAGGACGCCCTCGAGGCCGGCCTGCAGTACTTCGCGATGGACGGGCGAGCGGTGCGCCGCTTCGTCGTGGACCATCTGCCGCAGCTGGCCAAACAGTTCCTCCACGAGGCCGGTGTCGTACCCGACGACATCAGCCACTTCGTCCCGCATCAGGCCAACGGTGTCATGCTCGACGCCGTCTTCCCGGAGTTGGCCCTGTCCCGCGCCACCATGCACTGGACGCTGACGCAGTACGCCAACACGGGAGCCGCCTCCGTCCCGATCACCCTGGACGCGGCCGCCCGCGCGGGTGCTTTCCGCCCGGGCGACCTGATCCTGGTAGCCGGCTTCGGCGGCGGAATGGCAGCGGGTTTCGCGCTGATCGAATGGTGAGGGGAGAACTCGGGTATCTCCGTCTTCTGCGCGCGCGCAGCACCGACCGGTGACCCGCTGACCATGCTGTCGTTGGCCGCCCCGATCATGCTCCGCTGCGTCGTCGCGCTGGGCATCTGCCTGCTGAAGGACAGATGCCGCGCCCGCAACGACCCCGGCGCCGGGCCCGACGGCGAAGCGTCCGTCCTCGTACCTCGCCCCGAGGGATGGTCTTCGCGGCCGGCCGCTCGATGACCGCGGCTGGGCAGAGCACGCAGGGCGTGCAGCGCATGAAGCCCGCCGGACGCGGCCCGGCGAGCCACCAGCGGTTCGTCCGCGCCCGACACCGCCCCTACCAGGAAGGCTGCACCCATGTCGCTTGTCCTTGACGCCGCCGCCCAGGACCTCTTGTTCCGCCAGGCCCGTACCGCCAACACGTTCACCGACGAGCCGGTGACCGAGGAGCAGATCCGGGCGATCTACGACCTGGTCAAGTACGGTCCGACCGCGTTCAATCAGTCGCCGCTGCGCATCACCCTGGTCCGCTCCCCCCAGGCCCGCGAACGCCTGGTCCAGCACATGGCCGAGGGCAACCGCCAAAAGACCGCCGCCGCCCCGCTGGTCGCGGTGCTCTGCACGGACAACGAGTTCCACGAGGAACTGCCCAGGCTTCTCCCGCACTTCCCGCAGGCCAAGGACATGTTCTACGCCCAGCGCCCGGTCCGCGAACGGTCCGCGCTGCTCAACGGCGCGCTGCAGGCCGCGTACTTCATCGTCGGCGTCCGCGCCGCCGGCCTGGCCGCAGGACCGATGAACGGCTTCGACGCCGCCGGCGTCCAAAAGGAGTTCCTCGACGACGACCACACCCCGCTGATGGTCGTCAACATCGGCAAGCCGGGCGAGAACGCCTCCCTCCCGCGCTCCCCGCGCCTGGACGTCGACGAGGTCGTCACCACCGTCTGATGTCCCGGGCCGGCAGCCGGTGCGCGCGTGAACGTGGTCGTGGGCCGGCTCGGGTCGGGGGTCAGGCGCCGTCGGGAGCCTGCCGTCCGGCGTCGTACGCCGGCCACAGCTCACGGGCGAGCAGCCGTTCCGTCTCGGAGAGCGCAAGGTCCTCGCGCAGTTGTTCGGGGTGGGCGGGCGGCGGCCCTGCAGGCCCCGGCAGCTGCGGCTGGCGGGCGTAGCGCGCGAAGGGACCCTCGTGCGGGGCCGACGAGGACGCCGTCAGCTCGTGAAAGACCGCGGGGCCGCTGTACATGGACCCGAAGGCCACGAGGGACCGCCACAGCGGGCGCAGGCAGTAGTGCGCCAGCGCCTGCCGGCCGCCGTACAACAACCGTTTCATGACCGCCTCTCCGCACCTTCGCCGCGGCTTCCCCCAGAGGCTGCCAAGGTCCACTCGCGGACCGGTCGAGGATGCCCGTGCTGCGGCTGCGCTGGGGACATCAGTCGATGCCGCGCCTGTCGGCTTCAGGTGGCCGGTCCGGTGGCGGCCCGCAGGGCCCCGGCCAGATTGCGGGCCCGCTCCCCCTCGTCCGCAGCCGCACCGGCGAGCACCACCCGCGGCGGGTGGCCCCCGTCCGCCGCGATGCGCCGGGCGATGTCGCAGGCGAGGGCGCCGGCGCCGGAGAATCCGGCGAGCAGCAGGGACCGGCCGGTGCCGAGCGCTGCCAGGACGGGCTGCGCACCGTCGGTGTCGGGGCCGGTGGTGAGCACCAGCAGTTCCTGGGGGCCCCGATAGGTGCGGGCCAGCAGGTCGTAGCAGGTTTCGGGCGCGCCGGGCGGCGGGATGAGACAGATTGTGCCCGCCTGGTCCTGGCGCGCCGCGCGCAGGGCGTGCAGCGGGGTGTCCCGGCCGGCCCTGGGGGCTTGGGCCATGGGTGGTACGGCACTGCCCTGGAGGAGTTTCAGGGCCTGCCCGACGGTGGTGGACTCGCCCGCCGACAAGGGGAGCGCACACAGCAGCATGGCGCTCTGCGCCAGCAGTTCAGAGGCCGCGTCCTCGTCGAGCAGGGCCCGGTCGTGGACCCCCGTGAGGACCAGGCCGCCCGCGCTGTCGTGGTGGGCGAGCAGCTCGATGGGGAGCACGGAGCGGGCCGGCAGGGTGCCGGGGAACTCGGCGTGGAGGCCGTGGGCGGCGAGTTCGGCCTGCAGGCCTTCCGCCGGATGCGGCGGGTCCTCGAACACGATGGCCGTGTCGGCGATGGCACCGCTGCGGCCCCAGGCCCTGATCCGGTCGGCGGGCACCCATTCGTAGGCGGCCATGTCCAGGGCGCGGTCGCGCAGTTGCCGCAGCAGGTGCGGCACGGTGCCCGCCGGATCGACCTCGACGGACATCGGCAGTGGATTGCGCAGCGGCCCCGCCATCCGGGCCGCGCCGTCGAGGGGTATGCCACGCCCCGGCACGCTCACCGCGAAACAGACCGGGGCCGGTCCGGTGGCGCCGCAGGCCCGGTAGATCAGCATGGCCCAGACGGCCTGCAGCACGCTGCTCTCTGCAGTGCCCCAGGTGCCCGCCCAGCGCGCCAGGCGGGTGGTCTCCACGGGGTCCAGGCGCAGCCGGGCACGGCCGATGCCCCTCAGGCCGGTGGTCCCGGCGGACCGGCCCGGTCTGGAGGCCGCACCGTCGGGCGGCGCGCTCGCCGCCCAGAACCCCCGGGCGGCCTCCAGGTCCTGGGCGGCGACCCAGGCCGTGTAGTCGCGCAGGTCGGGGCGGCGCTCACCGCCGGGCAGGGTGCCGCCTGCGAGATAGGCGCGGTAGAACTCGCGCAGCAGGAGGTGAGCGCTCCAGGTGTCGAGCAGGGCCCGGTGGTAGGTGAGCAGGATCCGGGTGGTTGCGAGGGTGCCGGCGGGCTGGGTCTGCTCCGTCTGAAGCAGCGTGAGGCGTAGCGCTGCGGGGCGGCACAGGTCGAAGCCACGCAGCCGGTCGCGCTCCAGGAGGGCGGACCAGTCGCCGTCGTGGAAGGACCGGCGGGTGATCTCGGGCGCGACCCGGTCGTGTACCACGAGCAGCGGTTCGGGGCCGGGGGTGAACGCGGTTCGCAGCACCGTCTCGCAGTTGAAGACAGACTGCCAGGAGGCGGTGAAGCGTTGGGTGTCGAGCGGGCCGCGCCAGAGCCATACGAGCTGCTCGACATGGTGTCCGGTGCCGGGTTGCGCATCGCCGCCGGTGCAGAGCGCCGACTGCTGGGGGGCGAGGGGGAAGGCAGGGGGGATCGGGGCGGCGGGCGCGTCGGCCAGTTTCCCCAGCAGTTCCCGCAGCAGGTGCTGCAGAGCGTCCACGGAGGTGTCGGTGATGCCTTCGGCGTGGTCGCTCACCCAGTCGAGACCGATGTGCAGCCTGCCGTCGACGATCTGGGCCCGCGCCTCGACGCGGTACGCGGGCCGGCGCGGTGCGCCGCTGGGCAGGGGCCGGGCCAAGCCGGGCAGCGGCCGGCCGGGGTCGTCCAGGGTCAAGCAGGCCTGGGCGGGCGTCAGTTCGCGCAGGGCACGGCGCAGCGAGGGATCGGGACTCCACTCGCGGCAGGCCCCGAAGCCCGCGCCGCCGCCGGCGCGGCCCGGGCAGGCGGCCAAGGGGCCTGCCAGAGCGCTCAGTTGAGCCAGGGGGTCGAGGCCGGGGTCCGGGGTGAGGTGGACCGGGTAGGGGTCGGTGAGCCGGCCCACCTGGTGGCGTAGGCTCTGGCGGCCGGTCCTGGGGTCGCTGCGTATGTCGAAGCCGACCTCGTCGGATCCCTGCCAGCGGGCGAGGGCCAGGGCGAACACACCGGTCAGCACCTGCCCGGTGGTCAGCGCGAGGCGCCGGGCCAGGTGGTGGGTGATCCGCTCGGTCAGGCACTGGTCCAGGGTGAAGCCGGTGTGCCGGACCTCGCCCGGGCCGGGGTTCCAGGCGTGTGCCGGGGCGACGTCGGGCCCGTCGCCCGGCCTGGTCACCCGGGCGGGCCGGTGGAAGCCTGCCGCCCGGGACCTGCGCTCGGCGACCAGGCTCCAGTGCTGGGCCTCGGCCGAGTCACGGGCCAGCTCCCGCAGTTCGGCGACCCAGGAGGCCAGGCGGTCCGGCACGGGCTGCGGCCGCGCCGGAGCCCGGTCGGCCACCGCGCCGAGGGCGGCGGTCAGGTCGTCGAGCAGGATGCGCCAGGACGCGGCGTCCACGGCGAGCTCATGGACGATGACGACGAGCCGGTGGGCACGCGGTCCGGCCGGACGGCGGTCTTTGGCGAGCAGGACCCGCAGCTGGACGCCGGTGTGCGCGTCAAGCGTGCGACCGGTCGAGGCCACGAGCGCGGCGAAGGCGGCCTCGTCGGTGAACTCCCCTTCCACCAGCGGGTCCTGGCCGCCATCGGCCCCCTCGACCGGCTCCGCGGTGCGCCAGCCGCCCGCGGCGTCGAGCCGGGAGCGCAACTGGGGGTGGGCGGCCACGACGGCGCGCAGTGCCCGGCGCAGCGTGCCCGTATCCAGGGGGGCCGCCGGTTTGATCAGCATCGCCTCGTAGGGGTGTTCTGTGTCCTGCGCGAGGGCCGCGCGCTGGGCGGGGGCCAGCGGGCGGTCCAGGGGCGGCGGCTGGGTGAGCCGATCGGCGATGCGGCCGAAGACGAAGGCGGCGGGCGCTCCCTGCGGTGCGGACAGGCGCAGCGTGTGGTGATCGGGGCCGTGCCGTAACAGCCGGTGCTGCCAGGCGGGCCGGCCCGGGTCACCGGCGGTCAGCTGGCCCAGGAGGTGTTCCAGTGCGACAGCGTCGAGCGGCCCGCGCAGCTCGAGGTCCCACGGCGCTGCGTACGGAGGGGACCCGGGGTCGACGACCACGGAGATCGGCGCCTTGGGGTAGCGGTGAACAGTCATGGTGTCCTGGGGGGTGCGGTCCGCTGCGGCGGGGGCCGGGTACTGCCGGGCCGTACTGCCTCTCCCCCATGGCGGCCTTGTGGCCTGCCTGGTCCGCAGCGGTCGGGGTGAGCACGCTAATGGCAGTACGCGCCCGAAGTCCGTTTTCCCTAGCGGGTATGCAGCGGTGTCCGAGCAGTGCCCGAGAACGGCCGGCGGCTGCGGGCGCGAACGAGCCGGTTTTCGAGGGCGAGAAGGCGCGCCGCAAGGGCCGGTGGGGGCGGTGGTGGAACGTTCAGGCGTCGTCTGCGCCGGATGCCGGAGGGTCGTGACCGGCCGGCGGCTGCGGGCTTCTTCGACGGCTCACTCTTAGGTCCGTTCACCGCGTCGGTGACGTCGGCGATCTCCTTGCGCAGGTCGAAACTGCTGCGGATCTCCTCGAGGCCCGGTTCGTCGCCGGCCGCCTGCTTGCGGATGAACGTCCCTGGATTCAGGTCCCCGAACTCGATGTCCTTGAATTCGGGGCCGAGTTCCTCGCGGAATTCCCGCTTGGCGCCGTCCGGGAAGGCACGGACCTATGGAACATCTTGCAGCTCCTTGCCGTCTCCCGGCGGGCAACAACGGCAGGCGGCACAGCAGAGCATGCTGCTGATTTCAGTTGATTCAGTCCGGGCCCGAAACCTGTCCACTCATGTTCCAGCAGCGCTTGGGACGGATGCGGGAGCGTCACAGCATGGGGACGGCGCTTTCCGCGTGCTGCTTGGTCAGGGTGAGCAGGGCCAGGCAGTTGCGGCCCAGCGCCGCACGCACATGGCGGCGGGCGTGTGCGAGGTCCGCGCCCTGGCCCAGCACCGCGGTGATGTTCTCCTCGCGCAGCACGACGCTCTGCTTCGCCGTGACGGTCACCCCCCTCTCGTCCGGGACGACGGACCATTCACCGGTGTGCGCCGCCAGCAGCGCAGGGGTCGCAATGTGCTTGTAGATGATGCGGCCCGCGTGCGGGAAGCAGATCCGCACCGATTCGGTGGTGTGCGAGCCGTTCTCGGTCCGCGTCTCCATGGTCATGCGCTGCACTCCGGGTGCGTCCTCGGTGAGGCCGACCCGGGTGACGTGCGGCACCAGCTGGGGCCAGTCCCCGGCCCGGTACAGGAAGTCGTAGACCAGCTCGGCGGGGCCCTTGATGCGCATCGAGTCCTCGAAGGACAGCACCAGTTCGTCCAGGCGTGTCCACCGCTCGGCGAAACTCTTCAGGTCGGCGAGCTGAGTACGGCTGATCAGGCCGGCGACCCGCTCCACCCACGCCGCGTCGTCGGGCAGGTCGTCGGTGACCGTATAGCCGTACTGCAGTTGCAGCTCGGTGTCGTGCGGGCCGTTGCCGCGGATGCTCAGGACGCCGGCCATCGAGCCCAGCGGGGGCGGGGGCAGTTCCTGGCGGAACACGATGCGGCGCTCCACCGGGTCCAGGTGCCGCCACGAGGTCCACGACTTCAGCTGCCCGTCCATGAGGGACCACATCCGCAGGCGCTCCCCCTCGCCGTTGAACTCCAGGCGCTCCACATGGACGCTCGGGGAGAAATAGAGCGGCAGCTTCGCCGTATCGGCAAGCACTGCGTAGACCACACCGGCGGGCGCGGCCACGCGTACGTGGTGCGTCGCTCTGTCGACGCGCTCACCAGACATCTGAACACCTCTACCTTCACATCGCGGGGGCCGGGACGCGAACCAAGTCCCCACGGCCGAATGGGAACCCGGATCGGGTGGCCTGAGCACGGGGATCAGCTGACGGGCGCCGGGTCCTTCAGGAGTCGGCGGGTGACGCGGCAGGCCCGGCCCAGGAGCCGGGGCAGTTCACGGCCGCCGCGTACGAACAAGTGGTGCCCCGGGGCGGTGCGCAACCAGGCCGGCCCCTCGGTCCACTGGCGCCAGCCGTCGGCTGCCGCGGGCGGGGCCGGCGGGTTGTCGCGCGAGGCGACGACGAGCACCGGGGTGGTGAGCGGACCGGCCGGGCAGGGCATGCGGGCCGCCTCGTGCAGGGCCTGGGCCAGTTCCAGGTCGGCGCGGAGCACCGGCAGCATGGCCCGGAGAAAGATCCCTTCGTCGCTGCTGGGCGGCACGGCGCCCCTGCCGCCAAGGACATGCAGCAGTTCCTCGTCCGTCGCCCCGCGGGCATCGGGCAGTTCGGGGGGCATGTGCGGCGGCAGGCAGGAGGCGACGGCGAGGAGCGCCGGGCCCGGCAGGCCCGCCTCGTGCAGGGCGCGCGTCACGGCGAGCGCGATCATCGCACCAAGACCATGCCCGTACAGGACGAACGGGCCGGGGTGCGGGTCGGTGAACAGGGGCAGCACATCGGCGAGCAGCGCCTCATGTGTGCTCACCCGGGGTTCGCTCCGGCGCTGTGTGCAGCCCGGCAGGAGGACCGGGACCGGCTCGACACCGGGTCCGACGCTCGCCGCCCAGTCGTCGAAGACGAAGACGCCCTCAGCGGAGTGTGCGAAACAGTGCAGTCGCACTGGCTGTTCGTCCGACATGGCATCCTCCTCTGCGTCCGCCCCCGGGGCCACGGGGCGGGGGTTCGAGAATCGCTGCACAGCCTCGAATTGCGCTCGAGACCGGGCCGAGGCCGCGGCCCGGGACGCGAACCGCCGCTGGAGTGAGCCCTCTCTCGCATCCCTCTGCACGACAGCTCCGCGCCGGAAACCAGCGTCCTGTTCTGCAACGGGCTTCAGGCGGCGTACCGGTTGAAGGTGGAGCCGCGGCGCGGGCCGGCCAGCACGTCGAGTTCCGGATCGACCGCGAGCATGGCCTGGTGCAGGCGCTGCAGCTGCGGTGAGGGCTCCACGCCGAGCTCCTCTATCAGTCCCTCTCGCAGCTTGCGGTACACGTCCAGGGCAGAAGCCTGCCGTCCGGACCGGTACAGGGCCACCATCGCCTGCGCGTGCAGGCCCTCGTTCTGGGGGTGGCGGGCGATCAGGTCGGTGAGTTCGGCTATCAGTTCCGCGTCCCGGCCCAGCCGCAGATCCGCGTCGATCCGCCGCTCTATGGTCACCAGCCGGGACTCCTCCAGCCGCGTGACTTCGATCTCCAGGACCGGACCGAGTCGTACGTCCACCAGCGCGAGCCCCTGCCACAGGGCGAGGGCCTGTCTGAAGCAGCGGGCAGCCCGTTCGTCCTGCCCCTCCTCGAAGGCCTCCTGGCCTTCGGCGACCAGGCGCTCATAGGTGTGCACGTCCACGGACTCCGGCGGGATCTGGAGCAGATAGCCGCCGTGCCGAGTGGCCAGAACGTCCTTCGCCGCACCCGGCGCGTCGGGCCCCATCGCGGTGCCCAGGCAGCGGCGCAGCTGCATGATGTACGTCTGCAGCGTGGTCATCGCGCTCTGCGGTAACTCCGTCCCCCAGATCTCCTCCATCAGCGTCGACACAGGCACGACGCGGCTCGGATACAACGCGAGCAGGGCGAGAACCTGTCGGGGCTTCCTGGCAGTCGGGACGATCGAGTCCCCGTTCACGGCGGCACACAGCGGACCCAAAACCTGAATCTCCATGGTTCCCTCCGTTCGTCGTCCGGCACTCCCGATGGCGGAAAGTCGTCGGCGAGCTTGCACGCTAGCCGTACCCACACCGGAGGCATCGGTTCCTTCAGTGGCATTTGAGCAATCCTCAAAGAGCAGACAGCGGCGTGCTTTGAGAAACACACAAGGAAACCCCGAGAACCCGGGCCGAAAAGAAAACGCCGACGACGTGAAAAACTTTTCCCCGGCACACCCGCTCGCCGCATGCGGGGACGCTGCCCACTTGCCCGCATGCGGCCTGTCGTTCATGTCCCGGCTTCTTCTTCACGAGCCTTCTGCTCAGATGCTCCGCACCGGGCGCCCGCGGCCCCCGGCCCCGGCCTCCCGGGCCGAACGCGGCCTCGGGGAGCCGGCCATCAGGACCAGGCGTGGGATCCGCCGCAGGCCGGCCGGCGGCTCGCCCCCCACGCCCCGTACGAGAGCGGCCCGGATGACGCCGATACCTCTTGCATGCCTCGCCGCGCAGCCCGGAGCGGTGAGGGCCCGCATGTCCGGCCGCGCAGGGACCCGTGCGTCGGGCAGCGGCCGACGAGGACGGTGAGTTGGGCGCGGGCAGCCCGCGATGCCGGCCGCGCCGCAGGCCCGCCTCGAGTGCGCCGGCCAAGGGCACACAGCCGGATTCCCGAAGGCGCCCGGCCTGGGTCCGAAGCTGCCCAACCGGCCTTCACCTCGGCGAAGGCCTGCCCGCTCCACAGCTCGAAGAACAGCAAAGCAAACCGCACGACCCGTATTTATTGTGCCCTTGGGTCAGGGCTGCCACGGGTGCCGCACGGCCGCAACCCTCCTCCGCTGCAGCGAAGTTCAAGGGAATCGAGGGTTGTCCTGTAGGACATCTGGAGAGCCCCAGCGGGACACGATGGCGCCGGGGAACGCGCGGTGAACAGACCGGGCGCCTGCTACCGCTCGGGGGCCGTCAGCTGTGGCTGCGCCCGTGCGGGCAGGTCGGCCGGCGGCCGCGAGCCGGAGCACACCAAGGTGTTCAGGGCCCGCCGGCCGGTGAGCCGCGGCAGCAGCAACTCCCAGAACCGCGTGACGTTCTGCCTGGACAGCCAGGAAGCATCCTTGGCGCCGAGCACTTCCAGGCCCGTGGTCGCGGCGACGATGACACGGGCGGCGTCGGCCCAGGACACCCCGTCCGCGAGCGCACCGCTGCGCTCGGCCAGGCGCAGGCTGTCCTCGACCCAGCGCTGCCACTCCTTGCGCAGCGGGGATTTCGCCGGGCGCGCGATGTCACCGGCGAGTTTGAAGCCGCCGCGGACCACGACGTCCCGGGCCAGGGTGCCCATCAGCTCGTGCGTGGCGTCCACCACCGCCTGCAGGGAGTCGCCCTGCCGGGCCCGCGCCCCCTCGGT
Organism: Streptomyces sp. NPDC002870; assembly: GCF_042888505.1. NCBI lineage: Bacteria > Bacillati > Actinomycetota > Actinomycetes > Kitasatosporales > Streptomycetaceae > Streptomyces > Streptomyces sp. NPDC002870. The sequence continues at coordinate 78,161 of NZ_JBIAPW010000024.1, read as the reverse complement.
GAGCCGGCGAACACTCTCGGCGGCCTCTGCCTCGACCGCCTGGGCGAGCATGCTCTTGTTCGCGAAGTGGAAGTACAGCGCCCCGTTGCTGACGCCGGCCCGTTGACTGATGGCGCCCAACGACGCATGGACGAAGCCCACTTCGGCGAACACCTCGGCCGCGGCCTGGATCAGCGCACGCCGCGTGCGTGCCGCTCGCTCCTGCTGGACCATGTGTTTGCCTCCTGGGCAACGGGACGCCGAAAGCCGGAAAAGACGACAGACACCTCATGCCCCTTGTGACGTACACCTGATGCAGGAGCCACCCACCATATTAACAAACCGCTTGGGCGGTTTTGTATGGGGCGGGACGAAAACCATGTCGGATCATTGCCGTTCGTCCTGTCTTCGCGGGTCTCTGCCACGTGCGGCGCCTGGTGGACCCGGTGACCCGGTCCGCTCCTGCCGGCGCCGCCGCGCGCACGATCGCTCCTCGCGCCCCGCTTCCTGGCCCGCCAGGTGCCCGGCGGCTCTGTGCCTGCGACGCGCCCGCCAGGAGCCGCGGCCGACGGCTGGACCACATGTCCGGGCCACGTGGACCGACCCGGCACGGCCGGCGCCCCCCGGCCCGTGCAGGGGCAGGGGGCGCCGGACCTGCCGGTGCGGCCGGTTACTTCACCGGCTCCGGCTGCGGCGTGCCCGCCGGCTCCTCGTCGTCCGCCGGGCCGGCCGGTGTCCTGACGGAGTCGAGGAGCAGCTGGGCGACGTCGACGACCTGGAGCGATTCCTTGGCCGTGCCGTCGTTCTTCTTGCCGTTCACGGAGTCCGTGAGCATCACCAGGCAGAACGGGCAGGCCGTCGAGACGATGTCCGGGTTGAGGGACAGGGCCTCGTCCACCCGCTCGGTGTTGATGCGCTTGCCGATCCGCTCCTCCATCCACATCCGCGCGCCGCCGGCGCCGCAGCAGAAGCCGCGTTCCTTGTGGCGGTGCATCTCCTGCTGGCGCAGGCCCGGGACGGCGGACATGATCTCGCGCGGCGGCGTGTAGATCTTGTTGTGCCGGCCCAGGTAGCAGGGGTCGTGGTAGGTGATCAGACCGTCGACCGGGGTCACCGGGATGAGCCTGCCCTCGTCGATCAGGTGCTGCAGCAGCTGGGTGTGGTGGATGACCTCGAACTCGCCGCCCAGCTGCGGGTATTCGTTGGCGATGGTGTTGAAGCAGTGCGGGCAGGTCGCGACGATCTTCTTCGCCGACCTGGGCTTCTTCGTCGAGGGGTCTTCGTCGTCTTGTCCGTACGCCAGGTTCAGCATGGCCACGTTCTCCTGGCCGAGCTGCTGGAACAGCGGCTCGTTGCCGAGACGGCGGGCCGAGTCACCGGTGCATTTCTCGTCGCCGCCCATGATCGCGAACTTCACGCCCGCGATGTGCAGCAGCTCCGCGAAGGCCTTGGTGGTCTTCTTCGCCCGGTCCTCCAGCGCGCCCGCGCAGCCGACCCAGTACAGGTAGTCGACCTCGGACAGGTCCTCGACGTCCTTGCCGACGACCGGGATCTCGAAGTCGACCTCCTTGGTCCACTCCAGGCGCTGCTTCTTGGCCAGGCCCCAGGGGTTGCCCTTCTTCTCCAGGTTCTTGAGCATCGTGCCCGCCTCGGACGGGAACGCGGACTCGATCATCACCTGGTAGCGGCGCATGTCGACGATGTGGTCGATGTGCTCGATGTCGACCGGGCACTGCTCCACGCACGCGCCGCAGGTGGTGCAGGACCACAGCACGTCCGGGTCGATGACGCCGTTCTCCTCGAGCGTCCCGATCAGCGGGCGCTCGGCCTCCGCGAGAGCCGCTGCCGGCACACCGGCCAGCTGCTCCCCGGACGCCTTCTCGTTGCCCTCCATGTCCTTGCCGCCGCCGGCCAGCAGGTAGGGGGCCTTGGCGTGCGCGTGGTCGCGCAGCGACATGATCAGCAGCTTGGGGGAGAGGGGCTTTCCGGTGTTCCAGGCCGGGCACTGCGACTGGCAGCGGCCGCACTCGGTGCACGTGGAGAAGTCGAGGATGCCCTTCCAGGAGAACTGCTCGACCTGGGAGACGCCGAAGACGTCGTCCTCGCCCGGGTCCTCGAAGTCGATCTCCTTGCCGCCGCTCGTCATCGGCTGGAGCGCGCCCAGCGCCGTCGAGCCGTCAGCGTTCCGCTTGAACCAGATGTTCGGGAAGCCGAGGAAGCGGTGCCAGGCGATACCCATGTTGGTGTTGAGCGAGACCGTGATCATCCAGATGAAGGAGGTCGAGATCTTCAGGCCGGCGACGACGTAGACGAGGTTTTCCAGGGTGGACGGGCTCATCCCTTCGAACCAGGCGACCAGCGGGTAGGAGATGAAGAACGAGGCCTCGTAGTGCTCCACGTGGTGCATGGCGCCCTCCAGGGCGTGCAGTACCACGATGCAGATGCCCACGATGACGATGACGGTCTCGACGAAGTACGCCTGGCCCGTCTTCGAGCCCGTGAAGCGCGACTTGCGGCCCGGGGCCGAGGGCCGGTTCAACTGGCGGACGACGACCAGGGTCAGGATGCTGAGCGCCGTCATGGTGCCGAAGAACTCGACGAAGACGTTGTAGGGCGTGAAGTGGCCCAGGACCGGCAGCACCCAGGCGGCGTCGAAGAGCTGGCCGGTGGCATTGACGAGGGTCAGCAGCAGCGTGTAGAAGCCCACTGCCACAAACCAGTGCGCCACCCCGATGACACCCCAGCGGTTCATCCGGGTGTGGACGACGAACTCCCTGGCCAGCGTCACGCTGCGCTGGTAGGGGTTGTTGGCCCGGGAGCCCTTGGGGACGGGCTGGCCGAGCTTTACGAAGTGATAGATCTGCAAGGCGGCTCGGTAGAACAGCGCGAAGCCGACCACGATCAGGGCCAGCGACACGATGATCGCGACGAGTTGCATGAGGGGGCTCCTCGAACCGGCGAAAGTCAGTTACTAAGCGGTAACTTAACTATTTCGTCTGAGGTTACCCACTTCTCGCGCCGCACTGCAGCCAAAGTCGCGGTGATCTGCGCCGCTGTGGCACGGCCCGCCTCTCGCCGTTCAGTTCACGTGCAACGGGCGTGCGCCGGCCACGCGGGCGGAGGGGAGAGGAACCGTCGCGGGCATCTGCTGCTCCGCAGCCAGCGGAGTCTCCGGCGCGGCGATCAGGATCGACTGCTGGAGCCGGCGCAGCCGTGCCGGGGGCTCCAGGCCCAGGTCCCGTACGAGGGTGCTGCGCAGCCGGTGGTAGACGTCGAGGGCCTCGCCGCGCCGCCCCGAGCGGTGCAGCGCCAGCATGAACTGGGCGTGCAGGTTCTCGTGGGTGGGGTATCGGCTGGTCAGCACGGTCAGTTCCGGGAGCAGTTCGCGGTGGCGGCCGAGCCGGAGGTCGGCCTCGATGCGCTGATCGAGGGCGCACAGCCGGCTCTCCTCCAGCCGCCTGGCCTCCATCTCCAGCTGCGCACCGGTCTGCACGTCCGCGAAGGCCGAGCCGGTCCACAGGGCGAGCGCCTCGCACAGCAGGCGCGAGGCGCCCGGGAAGTCTCCTGCGTCCATCGCGCGGTAGCCCATGCCCGCGAGCCGTTCGAACTCCCGGACGTCGCTGGCCCCGCCGCCGGAGACGAGCATGTACCCGCCGGGTGAGGTGACCAGGACGTCCTTGGCGCGGCGTCGCGGGGGCGGACAAGGCCCGGCGGCGGGCGTCTCCTTCTTGAGTGCAAGCGTGATGAGGTCGCGCAGTTGCAGGACGTAGGTCTGCAGCGTGGTGCGCGCGCTGCGCGGTGGCCGGCCCGCCCACAGCTCGTCGATGAGAGCGGAGACCGGCACCACCTGGTCGGCGTGCAGCGCCAGAAGGGCGAGCACCTGCCGGGGTTTCGGCGCGGTAGGAGCGATGGACGCCCCGTTTTCCCTGACGTCCAATATGCCCAGTACGTCGATCCGCACGCCGTATCCCCCTAGGTGACTGTGCCATCTCCCGGCACCTCACGAGTACAAAACAGGCCGGACGGTTTGTCAACGGCAAAGCGTCCGTGCTGCTTTGATGCCCCGTCAGCCCGGCAGCGGGCAGCCTTCCGGCGCACGCCTGTGAGGTGGGGTTTCACGCGGCCTGACGCTGCGGGGCCGCAGGGACGCCGGCGGGCGTGCCTCGATTCCCGGCGGGAATCCGCCCTCCAGAACCGGCCCTGTCGCGGGCACAGCACAAGCTCTCGGGCAAAAACAGCCGAACCGCCGTGTCCTTGAGGCGCATTGCCGGGGCCGTGCGGTTACTGCGGGGGGTTGCCGTGCTTGCGGGAGGGCAGGTCGGCGTGCTTGCTGTGCAGCATCGCCAGGGACCGGATGAGCACCTCGCGGGTCCGGGCCGGGTCGATGACGTCGTCGACCAGGCCGCGCTCGGCCGCGTAATAGGGGTGCATGAGCTCGGACTTGTACTCCTTGACCATGCGGGCCCGCATGGCCTCGGGGTCCTTCGCCTCGGCGATCTGGCGGCGGAAGATGACGTTGGCCGCGCCCTCGGCGCCCATCACGGCGATCTCGTTGGCGGGCCAGGCGTAGGTGAGGTCGGCGCCGATGGACTGGCTGTCCATGACGATGTAGGCGCCTCCGTACGCCTTGCGCAGGATCAGCGAGATCCGGGGCACGGTGGCGTTGCAGTAGGCGTACAGCAGTTTCGCGCCGTGCCGGATGATGCCGCCGTGTTCCTGGTCGACGCCGGGCAGGAAGCCGGGGACGTCCAGGAGGGTCACGAGCGGGATGTTGAAGGCGTCGCACATCTGCACGAACCGGGCGGCCTTCTCGCTGGCCTCGATGTCCAGAACGCCGGCCAGCGACTGGGGCTGGTTGGCGACGAGGCCGACGACCCGGCCGTCCAGGCGGGCCAGCGCGCAGATGATGTTGCGGGCCCAGCGCTCGTGGATCTCCAGGAACTCGCCGTCGTCGACGATCTCCCCGATGACCCCGCCCATGTCGTAGGGGCGGCTGCCGTCCGCCGGAACCTGGTTCAGCAGCACGTCGCTGCGCCGGTCGACGGGGTCGGCGCTGCGCACCCGGGGCGCCGCCTCCCGGTTGTTCTGCGGGAGCATCGACAGCAGGTAGCGGACCTCGGCAAGGCAGGTCTCCTCGTCGTCGTAGGCGAAGTGGCACACACCCGACGTCTGGGCGTGCACGTCGGCGCCGCCCAGGGCGTTCTGGCTGATCTCCTCGCCCGTCACCGCCCTGACCACGTCGGGGCCGGTGATGAACATCTGCGAGGTCTCCCGCACCATGAACACGAAGTCCGTCAGAGCCGGACTGTAGGCCGCACCCCCCGCGCACGGGCCCAGCATCACACTGATCTGCGGGATGACCCCCGACGCCCGGGTGTTGCGCCTGAAGATCCCGCCGTACCCGGCGAGCGCACCCACCCCCTCCTGGATACGCGCCCCGGCGCCGTCGTTGAGCGAGACCAGCGGCGCACCGGCCGCGATGGCCATGTCCATGATCTTGTGGATCTTCGCCGCATGCGCCTCGCCCAGCGCACCGCCGAAGATCCGGAAGTCATGGGCGTAGAGAAAGACCGTCCGCCCCTCCACCGTGCCCCAGCCGGTGATCACACCGTCCGTGTACGGCTTCTTCGCCTCCAGCCCGAAACCCGTCGCCCGGTGCCGGCGCAACTGCTCGACCTCCTGGAACGAACCCGCATCCAGCAGCAGCCCGATACGCTCCCGGGCCGTCAGCTTGCCCCTGGCGTGCTGCGCCGCCGTCGCCTTCTCACTGGGCCCGGCCAGCACCTGCGCCCGTATCGCGTGCAACTCCGCCACGCGGCCGCGCAGGTCGCACGGCCCCCTCCCGGCCGGCGCGGGGGTAGTCGGCATCGCCATCTCTGGATCCCTTTCTGAGACAAGACTCAAGAAGATCCCGCCCCGGTTCCTGGAGAACATGGTCAAACCGCCTATACGGTTTCGTTTCCTGTGGTGGAAAGCGCCCCGGGCAGCGGCCGGCTCACCGCCAACTGCCGGGCGGAGCGTAGCCCCTGGGCCGCTTCCACCAACTCCACCCGAGCAGCAAAGGCTCCTCGGGCTCCGCCCCCTCGCGTGCGCGCAGAGCGAGCAGCACCGCCGCGAGAGCGGCCAGCTCCTCCTGGCTGGCCTGGCCGCGTTCCACGCGCAGCACCGTTTCTGTGCTTTCCATCCGGTCCATCCCCCTCCTCACAGCCCCGGGCCATGGTCGATCGGGACACTCGAGAAGGGCTGAGGGATCGCTGGAGGCCCCACCGGGCTTCGCCTGGGCCCCGCCGCGGGAGGCAGGACGGCCATGCCGCGGGGCGGGGGTCACGGCGTCATCCGAGGTCCAGGGGCAGCGGCCGGCGGCGGCCGCCCGACGGGGCCGCACCGGACCCGGCGCTGGAATCAACCGTTCCAGAAGTCGTGCGGGCGGAATGCCTTATACCGCTGGATAGTAAACCGGCTGGTTAGTATCTTTACCCCGAGAAGCGCTCCACAGCAAGCCGCTCAGGGGGAACAGGCATGTCTGCGAGCACGTTCCGTGTCGGACGCGCGATACCCACGACGAGCGATACCAGGACCCCGCAGCGAACCGTCGCACGCCACTATCCGTCGTTGACCACCACGGTTCCCAAGGAGTTCGTCCACCGCGCCAGCATCGCCGAGGTGATGCTCACCGACTGGGAGCGCGTGGACGAGCACCGCTTCACCGTCGCCGCCCAGTGGCCCCGCGGGCACAGCTTCTTCGCCAACGTGGACGGCTGTCACGATCCGCTGATCGCCGCCGAAACGATCAGGCAGACCGGAATCCTTCTGGCGCACGCCGAGTTCGGCGTCCCCCTCGACCATCACCTGGCGGTGGCAGACCTGGGCGTGAGGGTACGGCCCCAGCACCTGCGCGTCGCCTCGACACCCGCCTCGCTCGAACTCGACGTCACCTGCTCGAAGGTGAAACGCCGCCGCAACACCCTGACCGGCTGCCACATCGACGTACAGATCCGCCGGGAGGGCCGCCTCGCCGCGACCGGCGGCGGCTCGTTCACCTGCATCGGCCCCAAGGTCTACCGACGGCTGCGCGCCGCCAAACTCCTTGCGGGCGAAGGACCCCGGGCCATGCCCATGACCGCCCCCGAACCCCCCCAGAGCGTCGGACGCATCTCCCCCATGGACGTCGTACTCTCCCCGACCGGGCAGCCCCACCGCTGGCAGCTGCGGGTGAACACCCACCACCCCGTGCTCTTCGACCACCCCGTCGACCACGTGCCCGGCATGGTGCTCCTCGAAGCCGCCCGCCAGGCCACAGCCCTGACACTGGGACACGCATCCCTGCCCCTCGACATCACCAGCGAATTCAAGCGCTACGTCGAGATGGACACCCCCTGCACCATCGAGGCACGCCGGACACCGGCACCGTGCACAGAGCACAGCACCGTCCTCGTGACCGCCCAGCAGGAGGGGCTACCGGCGTTTAGGGCCACCGTGACCATGGCCTCGCCCACCGGATGACCCCGGCCGGCCGGCGCGCAGCACGCCGGCACCCAGCCCCCACCCGGAAGATGACACCGCGCCCCGCGCCCGGCACCAGCCCCCCTCCCCGCAAGGTGACGCTGCGCCCCGTGCCGGACACCACCCCCCTCCCCGCAAGGTGACGCTGCGCCCCGTGCCGGACACCAGCCCCCTCCCCGGGACATGACGCCGTCCCCGCGCCGGACACCAGCCCCCTCCCCGCAAGGTGACGCTGCGCCCCGTGCCGGACACCAGCCCCCTCCCCGGGACATGACGCCGTCCCCGCGCCGGACACCAGCCCCCTCCCCGGGAGGTGACGCCGTGTCATGTCCCTTCACTGCGGTCCGTCCTTCGCGGCCGTGCGGAGCGGGCATGCTGCACGCAGGAGCCGGGGACCTGCGTCCCGGGCTCCTCCACGGCCGGGGCGAAGGCCTCGAGATGCTCCCCGGCCCACCCCCGAAAGGACCGGGCCGGCCGGCCCGTCACCGCGGCGACAGTGTCCTCCACCCGGGCCTTGGCACCCGCCCGCTGCCGTTCCGCGCTCTGAAGCAGCGCCTCCACGACCGGCGCCGGATAACGCCTGAGCAGCCCGGCACGCGCCTGACTGCGGCTCAACTCCTCAAAACGCAGCCGGACCCCGAGCAGCCGGCCGAGCTGCTGCGTCTGCCCGACCGCGGTCAGCGCCTGCGGCCCGGTCAGGGTGTAGGCACGCCCGGCATGCCCCTGCTCGGTCAGGGCCCGCACGGCGACCTCAGCGATGTCCCCGGGATCCACACAGGCACTGGCCGACGTCCCGTACAGCGCCCGGACCGTACGCTCGCAGCGCACGGAAGCCGCCCAGGCCAGGGAGTTGGACATGAACGCACGCGGACGCAGCAGGGTCCACTCCATGCCGCAGGCGCGCAGCAGCTCCTCGCCCGCACGCTGCCACCGGGTGATCAGGTCATCGGCCTGCCAATCCAGCACAGCGGCCGCGGAGAGTTTCACCACCCGCTGCACCCCGGCCAGGTGCGCGGCCCGAACGAACCGGGCATCGTCGTCACCCCCGACGCGGGTGGTGACCAGGAACGCCGTCCGCACCCCCGCCACAGCCCGGGCCAGCGACCGCGGATCCCCATAGTCCCCCGCAACCCTCTCAACCGCCGGCGACACCCCCGTGACCTTCGCCGGATCCCTGGCCATGACACGAACACGCACGTGGGCAGGCAGCCGGCGCACCACCTCCCGCCCCACCGTCCCGGTGGCACCCGTCACCAGAACCACCCCAGCCCCCCTCCCCGCCCGGCCGGCCGGCCGCCCCGCCCGCGCCCCCTCGTCATCCACTGCTCGCTCCCCCGTCCCGCCGCGTTCGTTTTTTACACATCGTTAAATCTGGTATGTCCATGGGAAGGCACCCGAAAGGCTAAGATACGAACTGCGCGGTTTTTACTGGGTTTCCGGGCTCATCGGACTCATCGGACAAAGGAGGCCGACAGTGGCGCAGCAGGACCGGGCGATCCGCACCCGGCGCACGATCCTCACCGCGGCGGCCAGGGTCTTCGAGCAACGCGGCTACCAGGCCGCGACGATCAGCGAGATCCTCACCACCGCCGGCGTGACCAAAGGCGCCCTCTACTTCCACTTCCCCTCCAAGGAAGACCTGGCCGAGGGGGTGATCCGTGCACAGGACCACCAGCTGCCCATTCCCGACCGTGCCTGCAAGGTCCAGCAACTGGTGGACACCGTGGTCCTGCACGCCTACCGCCTGCAGACCGACCCCCTGGTCCGCGCCGGCGTTAGGCTCTCGCTCGACCAGCAGGCCCAGGGCCTGGACCGCAGCGGCCCCTTCCTGCGCTGGAGCGAGGTCGGCACCGAACTGCTCCACAAAGCACAGGCCCAGGGCGAGCTGATGCCCCACGTCGTGCCGGCCGACACCGCCGACGTCCTGGTCGGAGCCTTCGCCGGCGTCCAGGCCATGTCCCAGGCCGTGTCCAACTACCAGGACCTGCCCCGCAGGGTCACCGCCCTGCTGCGGCACGTACTGCCCAGCGCCGTGGTGCCCTCGGTGCTCGCCGCAGTGGACATCACCGAAAGCAGAGGAGCCTTCGTCAACAGCACACTGCACCACACCCACACCGTGCCGCAGCCCGCGTCCCTCAGCTGACCGCACCCGACAGAGCACCCCTCGTCCCTCAGCTGACCGCACCCGACAGAGCACCCCTCGTCCCTCAGCTGACCGCACCCGACAGAGCACCCCGCGTCCCTCAGCTGACCGCACCCGACAGAGCACCCCGCGCCACCACCCCCCCGCCCTCACCGAAAAACGCCCGAAGAGCCGGCACCAGCCCCCCTCCCCCCGCCGCCCAGCCGACATACCCGTCAGGCCGCACCAGCACCGCCTCACACGGCACAGCCGGCACCGGCTCGCAACGCACCACCCGCAACAGCCCCGCCCACGGCTGCGCCTGCGCCTCATAGCCGCCCGCCCGCCCGCCGAACAACAGCAACAACGGCCGCCCCCCGCCCAGCAGACCGATCACATCGACGGGGCCCTGACCGGTGGCCAGCACCACGTTCTGCAGGAAACGCCCCTCCCACGGCGAGGAATCCGCCCCCCGCGCAGGCAGCACCGTGTCCTGCGCACTGACCATGGACGCCAGCACACCACCCTCCGGCCCCCCGGCCAGCAGCTCACCGAACACCGCACGCAGCGGATCGAGTTCACCCCCCGGCCGCATCAGAGCCAGCTGGGCCCGCGTATGGTCGATAACCCGCTGCGCGGCCAGCCGCCGCTCCAGCCCATACGTATCCAAAAGCCCCTGGCCCGCCGCCCCGCACACCGTGAACGCCAGCTTCCAGCCCAGATCCACCGCATCCAGCAGACCGGTACTCAACCCCTGCCCGCCCACCGGGAAATGCACATGCGCCGCATCCCCCGCCAGCACAACCCGCCCCCTGCGATAAGACCGCACCAGCCGGCCGAAATCACTGAACCTGCTCAGCCACCTCGGCGCGCCCATCCCGACATCCCGCCCCGCGATCCAGGAAACCTCCCGGCGCAACTCCTCAAGAGTGAGCGGCAGATGACGCGCACCATGCGCACCCGCACAGTTCAACGTCCGCAAACGGACCCGGCCCCCCGGAACATCCTTGGCAACAATCCAGCCCCGATCCGTACGATGCCAACCCCGCCGCAACGCCCCCGCATCCTCCAGCCGCACATCACCCGCCATCGCCGAAACCGTCGCCGGATACACCCGAGAACCAAAACCCCCCAGCTCACGCACCGTACTGCGCGCACCATCCGCACCCACCACAAACCCCGCCACACAACTCACCTCACCACCCGGCCCCCGAGCCGTGACACGAACCCCCCCGGGCCCCTGAAACACCCCACACACCCGATGACCCCGCAAAACCACCACACCCGCAGCCCGCGCCCGCTCCTCAAACACACCCTCCAACTCCCCCTGCGGACACTTCACCACCGGCTGCGGCTCCAACGCCGGCGCCGAAATGACCAGCCCCCCCATCCCCGCAAAATGAAAAACACTCTGCGAAACAGAACCCCCCCGCCCCCCCACACCGGCAAACCCACCCAGATAACCACGCCGCACCAAACACTGCACCGCCCGCGCATGCAACGTCGTCGCCCTCGGCCGCCCAGAAACACCCCTGCGCGCCTCCACCACCACCGTACGCACCCCAAACCCCGCCAACTCACACGCCACCAACAACCCCACCGGCCCCCCACCCACCACCACAACCTCCGCCTCCACCACACCCACCAACCCCAACCCCCCAACACCCCACCAACACCCGCCAACACACCACCAACAGCACCACCAGCACACCATCCGCGGCACCGCCAGCACACCACCAGCAGCACCGCCAGCACCCCGTCAGCGCACCGTCAGCGCACCCGGCCAGACAGCAACCCGGGAAGCGGAAAAGACAGAACCCGGCAACACCGTCCACCACCCCACAACACCCCCACCCCCACCCCCCAACTCACCCGAATCCCCGCAGAGTTGACCCCATCGGCCCCACTGTACGAATCCCCAAACAATCTACCCGACCGACCACCCCCCGCAACGCCCCCACAACACCCCCGCAACACCCCACCAACCACACAACCCCCGCGCACACACCACCCACCACGACAAACACCAGAACACCCCAAAATGACCGCGGCGGGGACTGTAAAACGAACGGTGTAACTCCTGATCACGGAAGATGCGCCGATGACCAGTAACAACATGCCTGAACCTGAGACCGTCGAGGTGGCTGAGCCGCAGTCGGTGAAGGCCGTGGATGACCAGCTGATCGAGGAGTTGGTGGTCCGGGCCCAGGCCGAGGGGCTCCAGCTGACCGGCGAGGGAGGGCTCTTGCAGCAGCTGACGAAACGGCTGCTGGAGTCCGCTCTGGAGGGCGAGGTCCCCGATCACCTCGGCTATGACCGGCACGATCCGGCCGGGAAGAACGGCGGCAACTCCCGCAACGGCACCCGTTCCAAGACGGTGTTGACCGAGGTCGGCCCGGTGGAGACAGCCGTGCCCCGCGACCGCGACGGCTCCTTCGAGCCGAAGATCGTGCGAAAGAGGCAGAAGCGCCTGACCAGCGTCGACGAGATGGTTATCTCGCTCGCCGCGAAGGGACTGACGACCGGTGAGGTGCAGGCCCATCTGGCCCAGGCCTATGGCACCGACGTCTCCCGCCAGACCATTTCGACCATCACCGACAAGGTTCTCGATGCCATGGCAGAGTGGCAGAACCGGCCCCTCGACCCGGTTTACCCCGTCGTCTTCATCGATGCCATCCACGTGAAAATCAGGGTTCTGTCGACGATCTTGTGATCCGGACGGTTGAGCGGCGTGTTCCAACCGTTCGCAATCATGCATCGCGTGCTCTCGTGATGTGCTTTTGGAGCTGTTTCCGTACCTGTCCGCGTTGCTCATCGAGGAGGTCGAGCGACGGCCGGACAAGGTGGTGTTGAGGACGCGGGTGCGGGCGAAGTGCGGGTCCTGCCGGTGCGGTCAGAGCTCTGCTCGGGTGCACGGCCGGTACGTACGCAAGCTGCGTGACGTCGCCGTGGGCGGGCTCGGCGTGGTGATCGAGTTACGCATACGCCGGTTCCGCTGCGAGAACACTGCTTGCACGGCGGTGACGTTCGCCGAGCAGATCGTGGGACTGACGACCCCGCACAGTCGGCAGACCCCGCTATTGCGCGGGGTGCTGACGCGGATCGGACTGGCCCTGGCCGGCCGGGCAGGAGCACGCCTGGCCTCCGCGGTCGGCATCACCGTGGGCAAGGACACGCTGCTGCGGCTGGTCAGAGCCCTGCCCGAACCGGAGGTCGGCGAGGTGGAGGTCCTCGGCGTCGACGACTTCGCTTTCCGCAAGGGCCGTCACTACGGCACGGTGCTGATCGACATGGCCACCCACCGTCCACTGCATCTCTACGACGGGCGCGAGGGCGAAGAACTCGCCGCATGGCTCCGCGACCACCCCGAGGTGAAGGTGATCTGCCGGGACCGGTCCAGTGGTTACGCGGAGGGCGCACGCATCGGGGCGCCGCAGGCCGAGCAGGTCGCTGATCGCTACCATCTGTGGGCCAATCTCGGCCAGGCGGTCGAGAAGACGGTGAACGGTCATCGCCCCCGTCTGGCCGAACCGCCTTCGGAACCCGCAGACACTCCCGACGAACCGCAGGTAGTCCAGCCGCCGACAGAGCTGAAGATCGTGACTCGGCTCCGTGAACAGCATGCTGCCGCCCACGAGCTGTGGCAGCAGGGGATGTCGAAGGCGGCGATCGGCCGGAAACTCGGACTGCACCAGGCCACCGTCCGTAAGCTGGTTAACGCCCCCTCCGCGGACGACGTCGTCGCCAAAAGCCTGCAGCGGGCGCACGTCGTCGACCCGCATGTCAGCTACCTGCACCGGCGCTGGAACGAAGGCGTCAGAAACGCCACCCAGCTCTACCGCGAGATTCAGGAACAGGGGTACCCCGGAGGCGAGTTGGCCGTCCAACGTCATCTGCGGCAGTACCGCACCGGGCGCGGACACGCACCCGATCCGGGACCGAAGCCTCCGTCGGTCCGCGAGGTCACCTCATGGATCATGACTCATCCCGAACACCTGCGGGACGAGGACGCCGGCAAGCTGCACCGACTGTGTGAACGCGATCCCGAGCTGGACCGGCTCACCGGGCACGTCAGGAAGTTCGCCGTCATGATGACCGCACGCCACGGCGACCGCCTCGAGGACTGGATCACCGAGGTCGAACGAGACTCCCTCGCCCCACTCGCGGGCTTCGCCCGCAACCTCCGCCGCGACTTCGACGCCGTCCGCAACGGACTGTCCCTTCCCCACAGTTCCGGCGCCGTCGAAGGCAACATCAACCGGCTGAAGATGCTGAAACGGCAGATGTTCGGCCGGGCCAGCCTCGATCTCCTTCGCAAACGCGTCCTGCTCGCGCGATGAGTCCAGCCCGTCCGGATCACAAGATCGTCGACAGAACCAAAATCAGGGATGGCGCAGTGGCGAACCGCCCGGTCTACGTCGCCCTCGCAGTCACCACCGAGGGCCGACGCGAGAACCTCGGGCTGTGGGCCGGCGACGGCGGTGAAGGAGCCAAGCACTGGCTGCACATCCTCACCGAGAACAAGAACCGCGGCGTGAGCGATGTCCTCATGCTCGTCTGCGACGGGCTGAAGGGACTTCCCGACGCGGTCGGTACTGTCTGGCCGGCCACGATCGTCCAGACCTGCGTCGTGCATCTGCTGCGGAACTCCTTCCGCTATGCCGCCCGTCAGGACTGGGACAAGATCGCGAAGGTCCTCAAACCCGTCTACCCGGCGCCGACCGAAGAAGCCGCGCTGGACCGGTTCACCGAGTTCGCCGCCGCGTGGGGCAAGAAGTACCCGGCGATCGTCAGGCTGTGGGAGAACGCGTGGGAGGAGTTCACCCCGTTCCTGCGGTTCGACAGCGAGATCCGCCGGATCGTCTGCACCACGGATGAAATCGGCAAGCCTTCGCACCCAATCAACCTGCAGATTCAGCACGTTGACGGTGATCCCGGGGTCCGGCTGGTGCCGGGCCGTGGGGTTCCCAGTGGGCGGCCAGTACCGCATAGGCACGCTCCTGCTGTTCTACGATCTCCCGTTCGTGCCGGCGGAGTTCCTTGTTGTTGTAGTCGTATCCCTTGCCGCGCTTGGCGATCGTCCTCGGGGCGCCGGCCCGCAGCTCCAGCTTGCGTTCCTTGAAAGCGACCAGACTGGGCCTGGCGAAGGCATAGTCCTGCTGGTTGGCGATCAGGTGCCAGCACAGAGCGGTCATTTTCCGGGCGGTCGCCACGATCGCGATCTGCAGCCCGCGCCGTGACTTGATCCGCTGGTAGAAGGCCCGCAGCGGACCCGGGGTGCGGGAGGCCACCCAGGCTGCCTCGACCATGCCGCGAGCCTGGGCCCGTCCTGCCTTGGTGATCCGGCCGTGCGAAGCCACCTGGCCACCCGACTGACGCACCTGCGGGTTCAGCCCGAAATAGCAGACCAGTTTGTCCGCTGAGGCGAAGCGGGAGAAGTCGCCGACCGCGGCGAGGATGGACACCGCGATGACGGAGTCGATGCCCGGCACGGTCATCAACCGACGCACCACCGGGTCGCCCAGTGCCGCCCGCGCGAGATCCAGGTCGACCTCGGCGAGCTCGTCGCCGTGGAAATCCAGCTGCCGCAACAGAGCACCGACCAGCCGGTGTTCGTCCTCGGGAAGGTCCTGGCGGGCCAGCCAGCGGCGGCCGCGGTCACCGAAGAGATCGGAGACCGGCGGGCGGGGCATCAGGTTGCGGGCCAGGATCGCGTGCACCTGATTCTTCAGACGGGTGCGCTGACGCACCAGATGCGTACGCCGGGCGATGATCCGCCGCAGGGCACGGGTGCGGTCATCCGGCAGCCACACCGGTGGCAGGAAGTCCGCGGCCAGCAACTGGGCCAGGATCCGGGCGTCGACCTTGTCCGTCTTGACCTTCGCCTCGGCGATCGCCCGGGTCTTCATCGGGTTGGACACCACCACCCGCGCGACCCTGGGCTTGATCAGCGCGACGATCGCCTCGGTGTTCCCGGTCGCCTCCAGCGCGACCTCGTCATCGGGCCGAAGGGTTTCCGCCCAGGCCCGCAGTCCCTCCGGCCGGCACGCGATCTGCCCGGCGTCACTGAGCTGGCCGTCTTCGACCACCGCGAGCTGAGCGAAGTCGCGGTGCACATCCATGCCGATCTTCCTGCCCATCGCAGCCTCCTAGCCGCATCGGCAATGGCGGGGGCCAGCTGGGCGGAGCGACACCTACGGATTCGCGCTCGCGGCGCATCCGGGCAGGTCGCAGGGGCGGCCAATTACTAACTCGGGCTCGCAGCCCATCGTGCAAGAACGGCCTGTCCATACTGGTGACCCCGGACGCCCCTGTCCCGGACGGTCGCACCGTACGACGAGGACCAGGTCCTGTCACCGGGAGCAGACAACGGGCGCCCACCCACTTTCATACCGGGTACCAACGCGATCGAGTCGGTCAACGCGCGGATCCGCCGGGCAGTCAATTCCCGCGGCCACTTCCCCAACGAGCAGGCCGCACTGAAGTGCGTCTACATGGCAATCATGTCGCTGGACCCGACGGGCAAGGGACAAGCCCGCTGGACCAGCCGCTGGAAGACCGGCCTGCACGCCTTCGACATCACCTTCGACGGCCGCCTCTCCGCGGCCCGCCAGTAACCTCAACAACCCGAGTTACACCGCTCATTGGACAGACCCGCCCTGACCCCTGGTTGGGATCAGGGCGATGGTCGTGCGTAGGGGGCGACGTGTTGTGGTGGGGAGTCGCTCGTGCGGTGTGCCTGTGGAATGGCTCAGCCGCCGGTGCGTGGGAGGCGGCGTGAAGTCGCCGGGGTTCGGTCGGGCAGGCTCACGCTCATGGCATGGTCGGCAGCAGTGCCTGGATGTGGACGTCGTTCTGGTCGAGCAGTGCTGACCAGGGGTCGTGCTTGTCGTCGTCGTGCCTCTTGCAGACCGTGGCGGTGGAGGGCTTGTAGGTGTCGTCGCCGGCGAAGGCAGCGGTGTAGCAGGTGTCCTTGCCCTGCTTGCCCGGGACCTTGCAGGTGGCCTTGCCTTGGTCGTTGGTCGTTTCGGTGCACAGCTGGACGGCGTTGGCGAAGGTGATGGTCTTGGCTTCCAGGGGCTCGTCCTCGGCGGTCAGCGTGGCTTTCAGCGTGAGGCCGTTCCCGCCCAAGGGGTGGTACTTGTCCTTCTCCTTCTTCTTCACCTTCAGCGTCAGCTTGGTCGGGATCCGCTCTTCGATGGTGCCGATCGCCACACCAATGGGCTGGTCGCCGACGGTGATCGTGGTGATAACGGCGTTGGTGGCCGTATCGATCACCGACACAGTGCCATCGCCGAGGTTCGCGACGTAGACACGGGAGCCGTCCGGCGTCACCGCCAAAAGCTGGGGGTTAGCACCCACGGTGACCGTGTCAATGACAGTGTTGGTGGCCGTATCGATCACCGACACGGTGTTATCGACTGAATTCGCGACGTAAACACGGGAGCCGTCCGGCGTCACCGCCACGCCAACGGGGGCGTTGCCAACGGTGACCGTGTCAATGACAGTGTTCGTGGCCGTATCGATCACCGACACCGTGTCATCGCCCAAGTTGGCCACGTAGACACGGGAGCCGTCCGGCGTCACCGCCACGCCAACGGGGGAGTCGCCGACGGTGACCGTGTCAATGACAGTGTTGGTGGCAGTTTCGATCACCGACACGGTGCCATCGACTGCATTGGTGACGTAGACACGGGAGCCGTCCGGCGTCACGGCCAAAAGCTGGGGGTTGGCACCCACGGTGACCGTGTCAATGACGGTGTTGGTGGCAGTTTCGATCACCGACACGGTGCCATCGCCGACGTTGGCGACGTAGACACGGGAGCCGTCCGGCGTCACCGCCACACCATTGGGGCTGTTGCCGACGGTGACCGTGTCAATGACAGTGTTCGTGGCCGTATCGATCACCGACACGGTGCCACCGCCCTGGTTGGCGACGTAGACACGGGAGCCGTCCGGCGTCACCGCCACACCATTGGGGCTGTTGCCGACGGTGACCGTGTCAATGACAGTGTTCGTGGCCGTAT
>NZ_JBIAPW010000024.1:0-60435 GCF_042888505.1 Streptomyces sp. NPDC002870 | reverse complement strand
CGTATCGATCACCGACACGGTGTCATCTGCGGAGTTGGCGACGTAGGCGAAAGTTCCGGTCTGCGCGGCGGCGGGCGTGGCCAGGGTGACCGGAAGGGCCAGGCCGGCCAGGACCGCCACTCCCGCCACCCAGGCCCGCACCACCACCCACCACGAACCCCCACGACTTCGCTGCGGACTCCCCAGTTTCGGTGCCCCCCGTACCGCGATACCCGACATGCAGACCTCCTGTAGTGCACCACACCGAAGTGCGCTCGAGTACTCCGAATGAACTCGGCGATTGATGCCCCCGTCATGAACGTCTGGAGTCGAGTCGCCGCGGCGCTTATCAACGCCGCGTCCGACGCTAAGTGCCGCGATCAACCCGTGACCGCTGGCGAGCCCGCATTAGGCCGTACAGGCGTCGCGAATCCCCCTTCCGGACCGCTCATGCTCCGCCAGCCTCACCCGCGCCCTGCAAGACCAGCAGACCAAAGCACTAATCGCCCCATCAAGCGGGACACCGGCCCACTCGCCTTGCTGTACCAGGCGAAGTGCAGCAACCACGGCGGTCAGGACCCAAGTACTTGTCACCTCGTGCTCGGGGCTGCCGTACAGCAGCGCAGTACCGCAACCCCAGCGACCCGGCTCGACGCCCTGCGCCTCCTCGCCGAGCCTCACACCACGACATCCCTGGCCCGCGCCCTCCACGTCAGCAACGCGACAACCTCATCCCACGCGGCGGTGCTCAGATCGGCAGGCATGGCGACGACGACCCGCACAGGCCGCTCGTTCACCCACCAGCGCACGGCCCTCGGCACACTGGTCGCGGGCGGCTGGCCGCCGTAGGTCGCCAAGGGCCCCGGCGCGATCGGCCGGATTGTCCTAGTCGACCATGGTCGTTCTCGGCGCCAACGGCTGTACCGATGTTCCCCGAGGCCGGAGTTCGCCAAGGTGATCAAGGGCAGCGACATCGCGCCGCGCACTCCCTGGCAACGTCGCGCGACGGCCGCGAAGCGGCTGAACCAAGGCGAGGGCCCGCACGTTCATCACCGCCCTGGTCGGCTACCCCTAGTCCTGTCCGGCCCCGTCGTCGTCCTCGTCCAGCTCCGGCGCGTCCGGGTCGCGCAGCGGGCGTAGGGCGCCG
Organism: Streptomyces sp. NPDC002870; assembly: GCF_042888505.1. NCBI lineage: Bacteria > Bacillati > Actinomycetota > Actinomycetes > Kitasatosporales > Streptomycetaceae > Streptomyces > Streptomyces sp. NPDC002870. The sequence goes on along the minus strand of NZ_JBIAPW010000024.1, from coordinate 59,309 downwards.
GCGGCCGGGACGCTGGCGGTGAAGCTATAGCGGCCGAGCAGGTTCAGGTTCTTGTGCTTGATCGGGGAGAGCCGGGCGATGTCCTCCTCCCGGACCTCGTGGCCCTCAGCCTGGAGCTGGGCGACGGCGGCGTCGATGTACCGCGTCGTCCAGAGCACGATGGCGTTGAGGACCAGGCCGAGCGCGCCGAGCTGGTCCTCCATCCCGTCGCGGTACGCCTGGTGGACGGTGCCCCGCTTGCCGTGGCACACGTCCCGGGCAAGCTTGTGGCGGGACTCCTGCACGGTGAGCTGCCGGTTCATCTGCCGCCGGTGGGTGTTCGTCGACCGGGTCGACCACGCGCAGCAGGTGCAGGGTCTTGGCGATCCGCCCGTACTCGGCGAACGCCTGCCCCAGCGGGATCGGCCGGTTCTCCCGGCCGAGCATCCGCAGCAGGTCGTAGGCACGGACCTGGTTGGTGACCAGGGACCCGGCGACCCTCAGCATGTCCGGCCAGTGGGTGATCACCTTGTTCAGGTTGACTCGGTTGCGGGCCAGGTCCTCCACCGCGCGGTACGTGCCCGTCTCCACCCCGGGCATCGTGGCCCGCCAGAACCGCACGGCCGCGGACCCCGGGAACTCCCCCAGCCCCTTCCAGAGCTTGATCACGGTGCGCTCGGCCATGTCCTCGATCTCGCCGATGGCCGTGACCTCGCCGGGGAAGGCGAAGCCGACGGTGCGCGGGTCGAACCCGGCGGGGCCAAGCGTGTAGAAGTACACGCGGTAATAGCCACCCTCGTACGCGACTCCGGAACACAGACGGACCTCGAGGACCGCGCCCGAATCCTCCGAGAAGAGATCCACACCTCCGGCATCACCCATGCCGCAGCCGCCCTCGAACTCGCCATGTGCTTCCACCACGCCGTGCTCGACAACGACCACGCGTTCACCACGGCCATCGCTCGCCTGCGCGACCTCCCCCAAGGCGGCGACCACGCGTACTACGTCGACATCGCCCACTACATGGCCGGCCTCTCCCCCAACGGTGACTCCACGGCGCGGTGGCTGGACGGCGAGCAGCCCACCCGCAGCCGCTGGCGCACGCTGGTCACCGAACGGCGCGAGTACCTGCGCAACGCGCGCTGAGAATGCAGTCGGCGGCCGTTTCCGGTGGAAACAGCCGCCGGTCCTGCGAGGTGCGCTGGCGTCTGGATGCGACGAATCAGGTGGGATTGAGCGGGGTGATGCCCGTCCCCGCGTACAACTCGGGCTCCAGCGAAAGGACCGTGAGCGGCTCTCCCGCCTTGACCGCGTGCCAGGCGATCGCAGCTGTGTGAGCCACCGGCCAGTCCACGTTTCTCCGGTCCATCGCGTCCACCGCGTGCGCGGCGGTGAACGGAACGCTCTCCGCGAACCGCAGGGATGCCGCGTGCTTACCCGCGCCCGCGACCTGCCGCTCCGCAGCCAAGATGGTCAGCGACGGGATGAGGACGCGGCCGGTGCCGCGGGATGCCTCGATGTACAGGCCGGTGAAGAACGGGTCCGCCTGATAGAGGGCGGTCAAAGCGGTGTGGTCCAGGACGGCCGTCAGGTTCACGCGGCGGCGCTGCCCTGATGGGCGCGGATCTTCGCCCAGGCGTCTTGGCCGGCCTGCGCGACCTGCTCGGTGTACTCGACGCCAAGCTCGGAAGCGGCCTCGAGGGCGCGCTGCTCCCGCTCGGCAGCCGTGAGCTCACGGGTAGCGAGCTCCTCCAGCAGCTCCGTGATGGTGGTGCCGCGCTCGTCCGCGAGGATGCGCAGCCTGTCGCGCACTTCTTCGCTGGTCTTGATGCTCGTCGGCTTACTCATGCCCATGATTCTACCGCCGGTAGAACTCATCGGTGCGCCTCTCTCCTCACTGCCGACGCGGAACTGCTGACAGGGATGCCCACGGATCTCGCGGCACCGGAGAAGGAGCGTCGCGGGCTGCCCGGCGGGCCGGCTTCGGGGCGGGCGCGAGCTGGGGCGCTATGCAGTCGCGGCGGAGGCGATCACGCGCGCAGTCGGGCAGGATGCGCCGATGCCCGGCCCTCATCTGGAGGACTGGGCATCGCAGGCGTGACGGGTCAGCGGTCAGCTCTCCTCGAACCTGGCGGTGGCGCCTTACGGCAAGAACATCCCCAACAGCTCTCCGACATGATCCTCTGCCTTCGCTACCTCTCGCAGAGTTCTGGTCCGGTCCCGGCAGGACGGCGGAGCGGACATGACCGCGCTCGGCCGAAGCGACATCGAGGCGTTCACGCAGTATGTGACTCATCTGGCGCACACCGGCGAGATCAGCGCCTTCCGCCGCACGACGATCTGCCGTTTCACCGGCCGGTTCCTGCGTGAGATCCGCGACCTGGGTCTGACCAGGCCCGGCGAGATCCTCGCTGAGCTGCCCGACGACTTCGCGCTGCGAAGGCATGACATGCCCCCGGTCATCACCGAGGAAGGACGGGGCAGAGCCCTGCCGAAGGAGATCCTCAGCCAGCTCTGCGAGCGACTGCCCACCCTCGACCAGATCCGCGACGGCAGCGACGACGCTCGCGCCGCCATCGAGGTCCTCGTCGACACTGGTCGGCGCCCCGACGAGATCGGGTGCCTGCCCTGGGACTGCATGGAGACCGACGAACACGGCAAATCCGTGCTCGTCTACACCGACTTCAAGAACAACCGCATCGGCTGCCGCCTGCCGATCCCGGACTCCACCGCAGAGATCATCGTCCGGCAGAAGAAGACCATCCGCGCCCGCTTCCCGGACACCGAGCTTTCCAAGCTGGTCCTCTTCCCCGGCCCCGACGGAACTCCGAGGGCACCCAGCCGTTCCGGATGCAGCACATCGGCAACGTCCACCGCCGCTGGGTCAACGCCATGCCCCCATGGCTGCTGGCTGACGGCACCCAGTTCCCAAAGCTGGAAGTCGTGCCCTACTCCTACCGCCACTCCTACGCCCAACGGCACGCCGACGCCGGAACCCTGCCCGATGTGCTCCGTGAGCTTATGGGCCATAGATCGTTGCAAACTACACAAACCTACTATCGGGTCACTGAGAAGCGGACCCGGTCCGCGGTCGACAAACTCGTCTCGCACCAGCTCGACCGGCACGGCAACCGGATCTGGACCCAGGCCCGCCAGCTCCTGGAGCACGAGCACGCCCGCCTGCGGATCGGCCAGGTGTCCGTCCCCTACGGGATCTGCATCGAGCCGAGCAACGTCAAGGCCGGCGGCCACGGTTGCCCGTTCCGGTTCCGCTGCGTCGGCTGCGACCACTTCCGCACCGACCCGTCGTACTTGCCGGAGCTGCGGACCTACCTCGACACTCTGCTCCGGGATCGCGAACGCCTGGCCGCAGCAACCGACTTGGACGCTTGGGCCCGCACCGAGGCGACTCCCTCCGAGGAGGAAATCAAGCGCATCCGCACACTGATCCGTCGCGTCGAGACCGACCTGGACGGGCTCACGGACGACGAACGCGAGCAGATCACGGAGGCCACGCGGACCCTGCGCAAGACCCGCACCGTCTCCCTGGGCATGCCCGGCATCCGCCCGCCGGAGCCGGACCTGCGGCTGGAGCGTGACACGTGAGCTCATCACCGGACCACCTGGCCCGAGCACGGGCAGCGGACTCCGACCGGCGGCGGACCCGTGTCCTCAAGGTCCTCGACAAGCTGGCCGCGGACGGCGAGGAGATCACCGTCTCCTCCGTTGCCCGCGCCGCCGGCGTCCACCGCAGTCTGATCCACCGGCACGGTGACCTGCACGCGGCCGTTCTCGCCCGAGCGGGCGAGCCGCCTCCCGGCGCGACGGCCGGAACGCAGGTCAGCCGCCAGTCGCTGCTGGCCGACACCGCGAACCTCACGGCCCGCAACGGCCGTCTGTCCGCGCACATCACCCGGCTCGAACGACGTCTGTCTGAAGCGCTTGGACAGGCTGCTTGGGAAGCCTCCGGGCTCGGTGCCCCCGCCGACGTCGAAACACTCACCCGCCGCATCGGCGAGCTGGAGCAGCGGATCCTCGACCTCCGCTCCGAACTCGCCGAGCGCGACGAGGACCTCGCCGCCGCACGCGCCGCGAACCGGGACTTGATGGCGCAGCTGAACCGCTGACGGGGCGGTTCCGGAATACGCCAGAGACCTGCCTTCTGCCAGCAGCAGAACACCGGCCCGACCGGGCCCGGCGATCACTACAGTCCAGGCTCATGACGACGGTTACAACGCGCACGGTCGAATACGCGGCCGACGGCCTGACGATGATCGGGCACCTCGCGCTCCCGGCCGGTGTCGACCGCCGGCCCGCGGTCCTGGTCGGGCCTGAGGGGACGGGGCTCAGCGACGTCGAGCGCCGCCGGGCCGATGTACTCGCCGAGCTGGGATACGTGGCGCTGGCCTTCGACCTCCACGGCGGGCGCTATTTGGGCGACCCTGAGGAGATGCTTGCCCGTTGCATGCCGCTGCTCGCCGACCCCGACCGGATGCGAGGCATCGGCCACGCGGCGCTCGACGTGCTCCGCGTCGAGCCGCGGACCGACCCCGACCGGATCGCCGCCGTCGGCTACGGCACCGGGGGCGCAATCGCGCTGGAACTCGGGCGCGACGGCGTCGACCTGCGCGCGATCGGGACAGTCAACGCACTGACCACGGGCCGACCGGGCGAGACGGCGCGCATCCGCTGCCCAGTGTGGGCCGGGGTCGGGTCGGAAGACCCGATCATGCCGCCCGCGCAACGGGACGCATTCACCACCGAGATGCAGGCCGCGGGCGTCGACTGGCGCCTCGTGGTCTACGGCGGCGCCTTACACGCCTTCCACCACCCACCGGTCGACCACACCGTGGTCCCCGGCGTCGGCTACCACCCACGGCACGCGCAGCGAGCGTGGCGTGACGTCGTCGACCTGCTCGCCGAGTGCCTGCCCATCACGGAGTGATCTGGTCGACAACCGCGATTCCGGACCGCAAACCAAGCCGGTCGACCGTCACCACACACCAAGCTCGGCCACCCACCACCGGTGCTTACCGGTCGCCACGGCAGGTTTCAGGCGCATTCCGGTCCTGTCCCCTGACCCAAGTCGTCGCCATCACCCCCAACACGCCAGGGCGGCGGCGTTAATCGCCAGGTGCACAGTGTTGTCAGCAACGATGACCAGGGCGTTCGCCAGGCCGGACGGCACGGCCACGGGCGAGCCCTGGTTCTTCTGCACGTCGGCCCAAGCGACCCGACGCGAGGCAGGGGCCAGCAGATTCCGCGCCCAGACCAGGTACTTCGCGGCCCGATAGCGGTCCAGGACAACGTGCGTCGCCACGATCACCGCAAGTGCGAGCGGGGACTGCGTGATTAGCAGGAACGGCAGCCCATACGTGGTGCCATGCACGATCGCGGGCCACCACCGCTTGACCTTCTCCGTCGCCATCCAGTCCGACTGGATGAGGTAGTCGCCAGCCAGATGCGCCAGCAGGCTCTCGAAGAACAACACCAGGAAGCCACGGCCTCGGTCCACGACACCTGTCGCTCACCCAACGACCGCGGACACACGCGCCTGAGCTGCACGATCATCGTGCTTCCCGGACTCGAACTCCGAGCAACCCCGAGAGAAGCGACGTGTCGTGTGCAGGCGAGGCGGCCGACGTGGCTGGACTGGCCCGGGATGCGGTCGTGCTGGCCCTTGTCGGCGCTCTGGACCGAGGTCTGTACCCAGTTTGTCGCTGCTTTCTTGGCGTGTCTCACATTCCTCAACTCCCGTTAATCGGACGTGGGGTTAGCAGTTGATGAGGGGCGTGTCGCGGACGTACCGTCCCGCCGCGTGTTGGTGCACTTCTTCTCTGCCGAGGGCTGGCAGTCTTGGGGGCTCGATGGCGAGCCGTTGATCCCTGAGCGGATGCCGGTGCTGTTCGACGAGGACTTCCTGTTCGAGGACGAGGGCGGCCCGCGGGCGACGCGGGCGGTGAACTCCTGGCTTCGTACGCTGCCGTCGAGCGGGGCGCCGTCGCCGAATTCGTGGCGGGCGTACGCGCTACGGCCCGGCACTGGCATACGCATCTGCGCCGGCACCGTGTCGCGGTGTTCGGTACGCGGCAGGAGCTGGTGGCCGCGCTCGGTACGTACGCGGACCGTCGGCTGTCGGGGCCGTTGAACGAGCGGCTGGAGTTCTCGTCGTGGGAGTTGCAGGTCACGGCGCTGAGCCGGTTCTACGACTGGGCCGCGGGTGAGGGCCTGGCCGCGGCGGTGCCGTTCACGGTGGCCACCGGCAAGCGGATGGTGCAGGGCCGGCTGGTGGAGACCCGACACAACCGGGCCCGACTGCGGCGGCCGAAGCCGCACGTGAAGGTGCAGTACCTGGAGTCGGACTTCGCCGGTCTTTTCCGCTACGGCCTGGCCGGGCTGGGCCCGGATGGGCTGGAGGACGCGTCGTTCCGCGGCCGGTTCCCGGGCCGGAACGCGGCGATGGGTGGTCTGGTGCTGGGCACCGGGATGCGGAGCCGGGAGCTCACTCACTTGCTGGTTCATGAGGTTCCGCCGCTGCCCGCCGAGCCGACCGAGGTGCCGATCCCTTGGGTGGTCCCGGAGCTGGCGGCCAAGGGGCGGAAGTTACGCACGACCTGGATCGACTACGCCTCGCTGGCGTCGGTGCACTCCTACATCGCCCTGGACAGGGAGATGTCGCAAGGGTCGTGGCGGCCGGAGAGGCCGCTGGTGGTGGAGCAGGCGGACTTCTACGGCGGCCGGGTCAACGGTGTGCCTCAGCGAAGACTTCGCGCAGTGGCCGTCTGGAGACATCCAGGCGCTGCGCGAGCGTCGACCGCCGGCCGCCGGCCGCCGACGATGAGGAGCAACCCCAGCAGGGCGATGTCCAGGCCGATCTGGAGCCATACAAGGGCGCCGTTGTTGAGGTAGGACCCGATCAGGGGTGTGACGAAGGCGGTGTAGAGCAGCATCATCAGCAGGATGTCCGGTGCGGCCGGGGCAGCGTGCTGGGACTGCGGCGCGGTGCCGCGTGCCCGCAGCAGTGCGACGATCGCCAGCGCTGTCAGGACGGTGTCGTAGCCGAGCAGCCAGCTGGCGCCGTCGGCCGCCAGCTCCTGCAACCCGCTGGTCAGATGCTCGCCGTGCCGCGTGGCGTACTCGTCGGTGGTCGGGTCACTGAGCCAGGACACACGGCCCCATCCGCGCTCCGACAGCCACAGATGACAGCCGAAGTACGGCCGCCAGCGCCACGGACAACGGGACCAGCACGGGCAGTCCGGGTCGCCGGTGCGGCGCCGAAAGCTGCCGGGCCCAGGCGAGGGCGCCGCAGAGCAGGGCCCAGGGCCGACTGAGCGAGCACGTTCGCCGTGATGAGGGCCCCGGTGGAGGAGAAGACAAGGACCGAGGTGACGGCCGCGGCCCCGAGAGATCCGGTCACCGCTACGACGGCGAGTCCACGGTGGCACAGCGCGGCCATGGCGACCGCCGCCACCGCCGACAGGGCAACCCCCAGGACGGCCTCATCGTTCGGCAGGCCGACCGCGAACCCGTTCAAGACGGCGAGGGCGGGGCTCAGCCACACCCAGCCGACCAGTCGTCGAGCGGCGCTCGTCTCCTCCGGCGTGCCCAGAGCGCCCGCCGGTCGGCGCCGGGCCGATCGGGCCGCCGTGGTGGCGACCGCGGCGATCCCGACCATCCAGACCAGGCCGCCCAACAAACCGACGCTGTTCATGTCTCGGCCGTCGCGTGCGGCCCACGCCCGCTGCCAAGGCGGGGTCGTTCGTACCGCGATCTCGGGAATCGATCGCGCGGACCCCGTCGAGGGCTTCCACACCAGGGCGTGGGCGCCTCGGCCGGCCGACGGCTCGGGCCGCGCCCACTCCGCGCCCTGCGTGCCCGGGTCGATCTCGATGGTGTCCCACCGCGCGGCCCGCAGGGCCTCGGGTGCCTTGAACCGGATGGTCCAGCGGGTCAGTCCCGTCTCGATCCGCCAGGGCCCGAGCGCCACATGGTCTGCGTCGACCCCGGCGTGCGTCTCCATCCGGATGCGCACCTCCTTGCCGTCGGAGGTGATGCGGGGAGGGGCCCTTCTCCACTCGTCCGGGCGGAGCAGTTGGGCACCGGCTTCCTCCCGCACCAGGCAGCCCAGGGCCTGCCGGTACGCTCCGCTGCCCTCGCCCATCAGGAGTTTCGGCGTCAGCGGCCACGACGTGGGCACGCGCACGGTCATCACGCTCTCGGCCCTGCTGTGCGTACGGCCGTGGTGGAGCAGACGCAGCGACGCGGAGGCGCGTGCGGAGGCGAGCCGGTGATCAGCACAGTCGCCCGCGATTCCCACGGCGCCGTACGCCTCCGCCGGTGCCGTCAGCCAACACGCCAGAGTCACCAGCGCCACGACGATCAGCCGCACAATCCGCCCCCGCTCCCCACCGTCCCCTCAGGGGTCATGCCACCGGAACGTTCGTCTCACTCCCCCGACTCGGGGATTGCGGCCGAGCGTGCCAACTGGCCGATCGCATCGGTAGCCTGCCGTGCGTCGACGAGAACTCATCGATGGGCGCCGGTAGTTGCCTCGATGGGGTGAGAAAGCACTCGCAGCGCCGATCGAACCACACCGGCCAGTGGGCCGGACCTTGCGGGACTCCGATGCGACTGGACGGCCGGCCGCAGGCGGAGCACGGCGGCTCCTGCCGCATGTGCTTTCAGGTATCGGTGAACCGTGGCGCGGGAGGTGCGGCCGGGGAGCTACAGCGGGAGCTGTATGCGGAGTTCCTGCATGCCAGGGAGAGTGGGCCGGCGATGATCGGCATCATGGTTCGTCGACTCCCCCGGCGAGGGCCAGCCGCACGGCCAGGATCTCGTCCCGTTTGCCGGACCGCTACTGAACCGGGCCGGCCAGGGTGCTGATGGGCGGCGGAGGGCACGGATGGCCATGACATAAGCCTTCGCCTGCTGCAGCCCCAACAGCGGGGCCTGCTTCCGCAGGTGGCGCATCGCGGCCATGGTCCCCTCGGAGTGCACGAGCGCCTCAACGGCCACGACCAGCGGATCGGGCGGCCGGACGCCCCTGATCTGCTGGAGGTAGAGATCTTCCCAGACATCGGCGACGTATGTGGTGGCAGGGATGTGGTGGATACTCCCGTCCTGCCGATCCACCAGGTAAGGCCCGTGACCCACCAACATCTTCCCGATGTCCTGCGCCCCGGCAGCAATGAACTGATCGTCCTCGAGCTGGATCGCGTCCCCTCCATCCCGAACGTCGAGCTCCGCGACCAGCCGGAGCTCGGTGACTGATTCATCCGCCCCCATCCATTGGAGGAAACCATGAGTCATCCCCTGTCCCGGCGCAGGGCCCTCGCCCTGGCCGGCCTGACCGGCGTGAGCGCCGCCCTCGGTGTGAGCGGTAGCGCGGCGGCCGACCGACCTGGACGACCGTCCCCCTCCGCGGCATCCGTCCCGATGACAACCGCGGCGCCACCGGCCTGGCCAACCCCTCGCGCGACTTCCGCTACGAGATGTCCTACAACGCCAAGGACCTGACCAGCCCCTGGCCGTGGGAGGCCGACCTCGCCGGTGACTGCGCGAATGCGCTGAGCCTGCTCGAAGCCAAGTACGGCGCCGGCGCCAACCTCACCCAGCTCTACTTCTACCTGTGGGACTACGCCACGACCACGATCCCCTCCAGCGCCCTGGCCAACATCCAGAAGGTCCTCGACGGCCTGCGCTCCAAGGGCTACCAGGCCGTACTGCGCTTCGTCTACGACGACGGCCGCCGGCCCGACTAGCAGTACACGGTGCAGGACATCCAGAGGCACATCACCCAGCTCAAGCCGATCGTCGCCGCCAACCGCGACGTGATCGCGGTCTGGCAGGCCGGCTTCGTCGGCGACAGGGGCGAGTGGGGCCCCAACTACTACAACCACCAGAACTGGCCCGACGCCACAACGGCCATCATGACCAGCCTGGTCGACGCGCTTCCCCCGGCATGGACACGCAGATGCGCTACCCGTGGCTGCGGGAGAACATCGGCACCTCCAGCGTCAAGGCCAGGGTCGGCTACCACAACGACTACTTCACTCTCGGCGGCGGAGGGTTTGACTTCTACGTGCCGTCCAGCTCCTACTGGCCTACGTACCTGGACGTCACCCCCACCCACATGGTGGACGGCGAGATGCCCTGGGCCAACAAGCAACCGGCTGCGGCCAGCGACCCGTACGCCTGGAGCACGGTGATCGACGGCCTGAGCGCGGCCAAACGGCTGCAGACCCTGCGCTTCGACACCCTCTCCATGGTCCACAACGCGACCGTGACGCTCCCCGCCTGGAAGACGACCACCCTCACCAAGGCCCAGGCCACAGCGGCCAAGCTGCCGGTCTCCGACGGCTACTTCACCGACTCCTCCGGCAACTCGGTCGCCCGGACCCACTTCGACTACATCCGCGACCACCTCGGCTACCGCATCGAGATCTGGCAAGCCCGCTGCGCCAAGCTCTCGTCCGGCCTGTCCGTCCAGGTCGACCTGGTCAACCGGGGCTTCGCCGCACCCAAGCATCCCAGGTCCGCCCTGCTGACCCTGCTCGACTCGTTCGGCCGGACGGTCAGCACGGTCGACACCGCCGCCGACCCTGCGACCCAAACCATCACTGGCACCCTCACCCTGCCCACCACTCCGGGCACCTACTTCCTCGGCCTGTTGCTGCCCCACCCGACCACCTCCACCGGGGCCTACGCGGTCCGCTGCGCCAACGCCAGCTTCTGGTTCGTGCCGTCACTGAACGGCGTGAACATCCTGGGCGCCGTCACCCTGTGATCCACGAGAAGACGGCGTCCGGTCCGGTGACGGACCGTCCTCGCCCGCGGCAGTTGGCGACGGGTTAGAGCCCGTGGTGTCGGGTGACTGGTGAAACTTCACTACCGCCGTGCCTCGTTATCCCTGCCGCGCTCTGTCCGAGCGACCCCGGCCAGGTGAGGGGGCACCCGGCCGGTTCCTCGGCTTCCGCCGATCGTCAGCATCCGGGCCCTGCTTGGCACCCCATGAGCTTCGAGCGCGAAGACCTGTATGTCCCTGGCAAGGCGATGCCCGAGTCGGCCGGGAAGCCGACCTGGTACGAGGTACCGGCGGTAGCCCGGAACCTGCAGTTGGCACGCGCCGCTGGTCATTGTCTGGGGAGTAGGTCGCTGCACCGGCGTACGAGGGCGAAGGATGTGACGGCGACTGTCCCGGCCGCTGAGCTTGTGCTTTAAGGTCCAGCCGCTCCGAATCGTGCTCACCAGTGCGCCTACGTCAAATTCAGTGCTGTGGCCGCCGCGTCAACGAAGGGCGTGATCAGCCGAATGTAAGCACGCAACGTCTCATGGAACTCACGACGGTTCTCCCGGCTGGCCGCCTGCTCAATGAGTTCTAGGTAGGCGGGCCCGCCGAGTCTGACGGCCGCCTCGCCTACAGCGAGATCCTCACCGACGAGAAGAAGGAGACCGCCACCGCCTTCTGGGCCCGGGCCCAGGCATTCTTCGCGCAAGCAGGGATCACCGTCGAGCGGGTCCTGACCGACAACGGCTCCTGTTACCGCTCGTGCGACTGGCGTGACCTGCTCACCACGGCCGGCATCACCCACAAGCGCACACGGCCCTACCGACCGCAAACCAACGGCAAGGTCGAACGCCTCAACCGCACCATGCTGGACGAGTGGGCCTACGCGAAGCCCTACCGCAGCGAACAGGAACGACGCGACGCCTTCCCCAGGTGGCTCCACACCTACAATCACCACCGCGGACACACCGCGCTGGGAGGCAAGCCACCCGCCAGCCGCGTCCCCAACCTCACGGGTCAGTACACCGGGCCGGCCGTCGCCAACTGCTGGGCCAGCATGCCGACGGTCGTAAGAAAGCTTGTGTAGGCGTCTCGGCGGATTTGTCGCAGCCACTGCTCATGAGCGCTCTGTCGCTGCTGGTCCGCCTGGTAGCGGCCTCCGCGGAAGGCGATCAGCGCGGCCCCCCACGCCTCGGTCGCTCCGATAATTCCCCCACCCAAGGCTCCGATGAGCCCAGCAACGCCAGCGTCCACGGGGCGACTGTAGGGCAGCGCCGAACCGGAACGGCGCGGTTCTATGAAGCTGCTGCGGGCCGGGGTTCGCCCGCGTCGACGGATCGCTCGCCCTGCTCGTACAACGCGGCGACCAGACCGACCGGCAGCTCACCGACCACGACCAGCGACTCGACGCCCTCGAACGCTCCCGGTGGCCGCTTCCTTCGTTCGCCGCCCTGGTCGGCGCCCTCGGCCTCACCCTGTCCCTTTGGCAGTTCGCCACCAAGTGACACAGCTACGCCCCCCGTACGGCCCTGCGTGGCCGTACGGGGGGCGTAGTTGTGCTTTCAGGGTTCCCCGTCAGTTCTTCAACGCCGCCACCTCGCGGGCGCGGCCGGCCAGTTCTCGAACCGGCCGGGTGTTCGTATGTCTCCGCAGCTGAGTGGTCATCGTCTCGAAGTGGTCGTCACCGCGAGCCGAAGAGACATGCTCGTATTCGTCCAAGAACCGCCCCCAGGAGTCACAGGCGGCGTCGAGATGTCCAAAGGCATACTGCCGCTGCGCCAACAACGCGTACGAGTGCACGCGCCCCTGGCGCTCCACTTTCGGTTGCACCTTGATGGACTGCTGAAGAGCCTTGATGCTGCCGGGAAGATCGCGTTCTTCGTACAGCACATGGGAAACGTGGAACAGCCACGCTGTTTGATCGTACCCACCGATCGCATCTCGCCGGCTGTCGGCTTTGGATAGTGCGGCCTCGGCCTCCCGCAGACGCCTGTGCGACAACTGTCGATCGCCGACCATGCTCGCGGCGTGTGCCTGCTGCCCCCGCAGGAACGCCACGAGTCGAGGCCCTGCGGCGGGCGCCGCTTCCGCGGCCGAGTCGGCAAGCTCCAATGACTTCTGGCCGTAGCCCAGGTTGGACGCCTGCAAGCTCATACCGCGCAGCGTCCGGCAGTAGGTCACGTGGTCTTGCGCCTCATTCGCCAGCTTCAATGCCTTGACGTAATAGGTCTGGCCAAGGCCGTGGGCTTTCTCGTACATGGCCATCCACCCCGTCAGGTACGTGAGGTCGGATGCTGCGGCAAGCATGTCGAGGCGAACCCGTTCAGTCGCCTGTGCACGTAGCCAAGGGCCTACGGTGTTGACAATGAACGCGGCAGCCATGGGGCGGGCATGCCCCGCACCGAGTTCGTCGAGGATGTCCGCGATCCGTTCCGTCATGGTGCGCACTGCCTGAACCTGCGAAGCACCGATACGAATCGTCTTCTTACCGGGACTCACGGGCTGATCAGCAGCATGCGCAGCGCCGGAGAAGCCGGGAACGGCCAGTGCCGCCGAGAACACGCCTGCGGCGAGCACGCCGCGACGGGATGGGTCCATGTCCGCCCTTCCGAGGTCAATCAACTCCTCGACAGTGTCCGCCGGTTCAGACCTCAAGACGGACGGAGCGGGCGTCAGGCCAGCTTCGGCATGCGTGACCGGCCGACCAAGGTGCGCCGACAACACCTCAACGATTAGCGCCCTGGCCTCGGGTTTCGGCCGCGCACCGGCAATCCAGTGCGAAACGGTGGATTGGCTGTAATGAAGATCCAATCCCGCCTGCACGCCGAGGCGATTAACGCGCTGCGCAAGCTGCGTCCGCGTCAATTTCGCCTGGTCAAGCAACCCCGCAAGCGCAGGGTTGGGTGTGCGCTTCTTCGTGGCCATGCCTCATCTCCCGACGGCGTTCATGGCGTTCACGTTGTCACCAGCTTCCAACGGTACCCGCGGAGGGTGACCGCACGGTTACCTCTTCACAGAACCCCGAACGTTCTCGGCCTGAAAGGGGGCTGATGGTGACCACGACCGAAAAGAAGGCAGTCGGCACGGCCACAGAGGCGCACACCGCCAACGCCGAACCGCCCATCAACGTCGACGCCGTTCAAGAGGCGGTCAACAAAGTCAACGCGATCCGGCTCGACGTGCCCCCTCGCAGCGAAGTCGACCAGCACACGCAAGAACTGACCGAGCACGCTCAACGCTTGCTACGCGAGACTACCCGGCAGGCAAGCAGAACAACCCGGGCGTGATCGCAGCGTTCCGCGCCATGTACAAACTGGTCGACCTTGCCCACAGACCCACGCCGACCACGACCAACTACACGGCATGGATGTACACACGCAACCTCGCCAACGCCACTCACGCGCTGCTCGACCTGCACCGCCGGTACCAGGTGCCGTGACCGCGCCACGCCGACGCCGCCTGTCACAGATCGGCGAAATCGTCATCACGACCGTTCTCGTCGCCCTGATCGTGACCGCCTTCGGCGCCGCTCTCTACAGCAGCGCCACCCCATAGACCCCCGTCGCGCGCTCTGCCGCGTCCGCCGAACGGCGAACGCACAGGAAGAGCGAGCGCGCGGCGGGAGCCCTGCACCACCCATCGCATTCCCTTGGAGGGAACATGACGACAGCCACGATTCCGTTCGCCGCGCGTGCCGCGGCACCGCCCTGCCTGGTCACCACCTCGATCGCCGGGGTGACGTGGAACAGTCGCCGGCAGCTGAACGAGAACGCGGACGGCACCCCCTGGCACACGGGGGACATGGCCGCCTCGACCACCGACACCAACCTCGACGGCCAGGGCGACGACGTCACTGACCCGTACTACGCGCCCGTGTCATGACAAGCGCCGCCCGCCCTGTGCTCGTCGTCGCTGAACAGCTCGATGCGGCTGCCGACATGGTCGTCGATCAGCTGAACCAGCGCGACATTCCCGTCATACGGTTCGACGCCGCCACGTTCCCCCAACAACTCACGCTCACAGCCGGCCACGGGCCGACCGAGCTGGGATGGACCGGGGTACTGGACGACGGGCACCGGACGGCGCGGCTTGAGGACGTCCGGGCCGTCTACTGGAGGCGGCCCGGACGCTCCGCCATCGCCGACACCGTCCCCGAGCCATACGCGACGTGGGCCCAGAACCAGGCTGACGCCGCCCTACTCAACCTGTTAGCAGCCCTCCCGGGCGTCCGATGGATCAACAACCCTCATCACGACCGGATCGCCGCCCACAAGCCCCAGCAGCTCACCGCCGCAACGCGCTGCGGACTGGGGGTGCCGCGCAGCCTCATCACGAACGACCCCGACGCCGCCCAAGCATTCGCAAAGCAGATCGACGCCCCGATCATCTGCAAGCCCATCCTCGGCGGGCGCCTCCCTGTCGAAGAAGGTCGCTCCCTGATGGTGGCCACGCACTACGTCAATGCCAAGGAGTTCGACGACAGCATCCGCACCACCGCCCACTACTTCCAGGAAGCCATCGACAAGGCTTACGAGGTACGCCTCGTAGCCGTGGGCGATCAGGTGTTCGGCGGCACCCTGCACACCACGTCGGAACGCGCGCGTACCGACTGGCGCACGGACTACAAACACATCGAGTACGGCACCACGTCCGTTCCCGACCACATCATCTACGGCGTACGGCGCTTCCTGGCTTACTACGGGATCGTGTTCGGGTCGTTCGACTTCGCCGTGACTCCTGATGACGAGTGGGTGTTCTTCGAGAACAACCCCGCCGGCACATGGGCATGGGTGGAGAACCGAACCGGCCTGCCGATCGCCGCTGCCCATGCCGACTACCTGCAAGGAGACACCGAATGACTTGGCCGGACACCGGAGTGTCGGCCGCGCTGCGGCAAACGTTCGCCGCGGAACTCGACCCACAGTTCGACAGAGGTTGGGTAGACGCGTTCGCGGCCGTCCCCCGGCACGTTTTCGTCCCCCGCTACTACGCCCAGTCTGACAACAGGTCGTGGCGGAGTGTCACCTTGGGTGACCCCGGCTACATGGAAACGATCTACTCGAACCAGGCACTGACCACCCAGCTTGACGAACACGGCATCCCCACCAGTTCATCAAGCGAACCCGCCCTCATGCTGGAAATGCTCGACGCCCTCGACGCTCGCCAAGGCGACACGGTGTTCGAACTCGGGACGGGCACAGGCTACAACACGGCTCTGCTCTCGCACCGGCTCGGCGACGACAACGTGACAAGTCTCGATGTCGACCCGAGCCTCGTGGAAGCTGCGGCCTTCCGGCTGGAAAAAGCCGGGTACCGCCCCTTCGTGACGACCGGCGACGGCGCCCGCGGCTGGCCGCAGCGCTCCCCCTACACCCGGATCATCGCCACCGCCGCACTGCGTGCCGTGCCGGCCCCATTCCTCGACCAGGCCGCGCCCGGCGCGATCATCGTCGCCCCCATCGGGTACGGCGTACTACGTGCCACCGTCACCGCCCCCGGCCACGCCACGGGCAGGTTCCTGCCGACACCCGCGCACTTCATGCCGCGTCGGACGCAAGGCGCTGCCCCTGCGTTCGACGCGGTGCGTAGCGTGGAACCCGCGGATACCAAGGTGGCGCCAACCGACATCCTAGATCGCCTGCGCTTCCCCCTGTCGATCGCCTTGCCCGGCCACAGCTCGTGCTCGTGGCGGGACGATGACGGCGAACTCACGGCCGTTGGCCTGTGGACTGAGGACGGCTCAACAGCAACCGCCCACGTCTCCGGGGCTGTCCGCCAGATCGGGCCACGGCGCCCGTGGGATGTCGTGGAAGACCTTGCCATCTTCGAGAACGTGCCGCCCCGCGATGACTTCCACGTGACCATCACGCCCAGTCGGCAAACGGTCTGGTACAACGCGCCCGACGGGCCTTCATGGGAACTGCCCGGAGGTGACGGGCCATGATCACCGCGTCCGACATCATCGCCGCGTTATGCGGCACGGCAACTGATTGCTACCCCCTCCCCCACAATCGAGGCCGCTCACGATGAGGCAACGCCTCTTCTGTCTTGTGATGATCATCGGTTCGGTCGCTGTGGTACTACCCCTGGCCATCCTCGGCGATCCCGGCCGCTGAACCCCGCACCACACGACCTCGCCGCACCGCCCCCGTTCCCCCACGGGGACAGCGCGGTCCCCCACACGACGGCCCCGGTTCCCCCGAACGAGGTACCGGGGCCGTCGCATGTCAGATATGCAGATCCCGGACCAAGCGGTCGTGAACGCGATCTACAGACGTCGCCCAGTCTGGAGCGGGCGCAGCTGCTTTCGGGGCCTGTCTCTCCGCCCGCGGAAACCCGCAGACAACACGTACGTATGGAAGCCATATTGAAGAACGAGAAAGGATCAAGTAGCGCAATGAGACGAGCCATGGCGGATATCGCGCTGGATGCCTTGCAGGCAGGCCAGGCTCGGCCCGATCCCGTAGCCCGGCATACTTTGCCTGCCTGCCTTGCTGATGGACCTGTCGCCGCCGATGTCTGGATTGATGGCAGTCTCGGATTTGCTCTTCTCATCCACCGGCGCGGTGACGGGCTTGTGTCCGAGGAGCTGTACTACTCCGTACGGAACAGGAACGAAGATTGGCTGGACTGTGAACACCTTGGTGGCGCCATCTTGGGGTTCGACATTGAGGTGCCTGCAGCCATCAAGGATGTCCTGGCCGGCGTCCCCGTTGCCGTGGTGTCCGAGTCCGAATTCCTGATCTACACGGGCCGTAGCAGCGCAGTGGAGGGGTACGAACCCGCACGCGTCTTGACAGTCCTGGTCGGCGGCACGGCGGATCTCATCGAGATCGAGGATCTGTCGCCGGCCCCCACAGCGCGGGGCGGGCGATTCAGTACCGACGTCAGGTCGCCGCTCATGCTGCTCGTGCTGCTGCCTGGGCAGCAATTGCGTGTGTCAGCCCTACGGCGCGAGGGCTCCTCCTTGATCACAACCGGCGACGCCATGGAATTGTTCTTTCCCGAGCTGCGTCCGTGAACGACTTCGACCAGTTGCTCTGTCCTCGAGTTCCTTCTCAAGCCGCTGGGACTCCCAGCCCGCCGCCCGGGCCAGATCGGTGCGGCGACGGGTCAGATCGCGCAACTCGCGGATGTCGCGGTGGGGCACGAAGGAGGCCATCACCATGCCCAAGAGCTCCCCGCCGTGCAGCGGCGCGGCGGCCATCACCCGCAGCCCAGCCCCGGCGGCGGCCGGGAGAGGGCCTGCCCGGGCCGTCCAGTGCCTGCGCGATCGGCGTCATCATCACCAGACTGACCGGCATCTGGACCGCGACCATGTGGTGCTGTCGCCAGCGGCTTCGGCGGCCAGGGCGAGCAGCTCCCCCACCGTGAAAGCCCCCTCCTCCAGGCCTCGAGCCGGTCGGCGGCGGCGTTCACGCGCCCTCGGACATCGATGGAGCCTGGGTGATGGGTGGAGTCGGTGAAGGCGAGGACGGCGTCGATGGCGGCGGCGTAGGCGCAGGCGTCCAGCCGGTTCTCATGTTCGCGGTCCAGTGTCGTGAGGCGCATCAGGGCGGTGCGCAGGTGCTGTTCGATGGTGGTGGGGTTGGTGGCGGTGAGGGCTTGGTGGAGGGTGGCGAGAGCGAGTTCGAAGCTGGCGTCGGCCCGGGTGGCTGGGGGCAGGTCGGGCTGGTTCCCCAGTGAGTGGTGTGCATCGTGAAGTTGCTGGTCACGGGCGTGGTGTGAGGGGCGGGAGAGGTACTCGCGCTGGTCGTCGGCCGGTGCCCACGCCGAAGATGCACATATCTCAACGCGGGACAGATGACTCTTGCTGATCTTCACCTTGTCCGACAGTACTTCGAGCGACCAGGCTCGGCCCTCGCGATGGTCCCGGAGTTTCGCCCCGAACAAATGTCGGGCGGATCGATCAGGTGTCAGCTCTTTCGACGGTCGGCCCATGTGTCCAACTCCTTTGTCTCGACCTGGGACTTGGGACAAATCCCTATGGAGATCGTACGGACTGAGAGCAACCCTTGCAGTACACACAGTGAAGTTGGATGTGTACCTGCGAGAGGCCCCCCCATGCCGACTGACCGACAGAACAAGGCCGACAACCTGAGAGCGGCCGAGAAAGCGCGTGACGACCTGACAGAGGTGCCCGGTTATGTGCCCGCTGTGGGTGAGACGGCCAGGGATTCCAGTACGGGACGCGTAGGCCGGGTGATGGGCCACGATGGACCGCGTTATCAACTCCGTCCGCTCAACGGCGGCAAGGAGTGGGAAGTGGAGCCGGAGTATCTGGTGCCGGTGCCGCTGTCCGACGCGCTCAGACCCGTTGTGGCCGAGGCGAATTCCCGCACTCGCTGGGTGGTGTGAGGTGGGCGTGAATATGAACCCGCACGGGCTGAAGGTCGGCAGCGTGGTCTACGACCGGTTTTACGACCTGCCCGCGATGGTCGCTGATTTCCAGGGGCCGTTGATCTGCCTCACCCGCCCGACCGGTTTTTCGTGGCGGTCGCGTTGGGTCAACGTACGGCCGGCTACCGCGTACGAGCGGCGACAGCTGCGAGCCATAGCCAAACTCCACGCTCAGCACCAACAAGGTGCAGCCCCCAGACAGATTCCCGCCCCGCCAGGGGACGCGGCCGGATGAGTCATTCCCCCATGGGAGGCGTGCGGCACGCGGTGGGAAGGCCCTCGCGCCTGGGCGCCGGACCAGACGATTCTTCAACCCGTCGACGTACGTACGGCACTCATCAGATCCCGTGTGCCAACAGACTCGGCTCATGAGGCTGCCGGAAGGCACTCAGCCACCTCCGAGCTGCCGTCTCGCGGCACGCGAGGTCCAGCACGCGGCGGCGCCGAGCAGCGCGGCGAAGCCGACGGGCGCGGTGTCGAAAGCTGCCCGTGCAGGACGCAGGCGCAGATCATCGCGGCGGTGCAGCGTGCCGGCGGCGGCGTCTCCGGAGGCCACGGCGAGACCACGATCACGCTCAGCCGCCAGGCCGGGCTGGGCGGCAGTGGTGGGCGGGCGGGTACCCGACGGCTCCGGGTTTCGTCCCGGAGCCGTCGGGCACGCTCGGCAAACTATTTGAAAGCCCACATCTGGTGCTGGTTACCGTGCTGACACGGTGCGGTGATGGGCCTGTCCGAATCGCCCACCAGGGTCAGGCAGTCCTTGGTCTGCCAGTTCTTCACGTAGCCCTCCGAATAGCGCGTCCACTTCTGCCAATTGTCGCCACTGCATTGGACAACTTGAACTCGCGTTCCGGTTGGGCCGGCGAGCAGGCACTGGTGATTGGGAAAACGAGGCCCCGAATGTTCGTAACCGAAGTTGCGAATGCTGTTCCCCGCTCCCTGTATCCAGACCTCGCTAGGGTTGCCGAACTTGCATTCAGCGGCCTTGACCCCGTCCCACATGAACAGACACTTCTTATTGGCATAGTTCAGGATGTGGAAAATCGAGCCTTCTGGCAAAGTCGCCTGAGCCGACACCGCGGCCGTGGCCGACGTTGTTTCCTGGGTTCCAACGGATGCCGAACTCGCCGTGGGGACAGCCAGACTCAGCAGGATCGCCGCCGCGGTCGACGCACCGAATATGGTGCGCTTGTTCCGGCCGCCGAGACGTGGGAAAGACAGCATATCGAAAACCTTCCAGGTGGAGTGGTGCAGGAGATACTGAGCGCCGAATGGCGCGGTCAGTCGGTTGGTTGGGGTGGTTCGGTGAGATGGAGATGCGGGTTTCCGAGAAGCGCCGCTCACGCGGAGGGAACGGCGCGTGCGATACAGATACGCGCCTTGAGCCGTGAGCCGGCTTCGTAGAACATGTAATCGATGCCGTTGTCGGTGCCGAACGACGGTGCCGCCACACGTCCGTTGTCGGAAGCGATGGGGGTGTGGAAGACGCCGAGGTGGTTTTCCTTGTCGAAGGCGTTGCCGACCTCGGTGATGCGCATCCGGCCGTCGTTGCCGTTGTAGGCGACGTAGGTGGTGCCGTTGCGTTTGACCAGGGTGGGCCCGGCGATGTCGGTGACGCCGTCGGGCTCGGGGTTGACCAGCGGGGCCGAGCTGAACTGCCAGCCGTCCCAGCCGTTGGGCGACCAACCGTAGAAGATCCGCCGCCCGCCCCGTACGCCCATGAAGACCATGACGTACCTGTTGCCGCGTCCCGGCAGGGTGTGCTCGAAGACGCGGGCGTAGGAGGTCTCTGAGGTGCCGGGTACCAGACGGGTGCTCAGGATCGGCGTTTCGTCGGTGAAGTGGAGGCCGTCCGCCGACCGTGCCACGCGCGTCACGGTGTTCTCGCCGTGGAAGTAGCAGAAGAACTGCCGGGTGGCCGCGTCCCAGGTGATGTGAGGGGACGAGACGTGGCTGACCGTGGTGCCCGGCAGGTGCCTGTCGATGAGCGGATTGCCCTCGTACTCGGTGAACGGCCCCTCAAGGGAGTCGGCGAATGCCACGCAGATGCCGCCCGGGTTCTCGTGCGGCGCGTAGTACAGGTAGTACCTCGCCCGGGCACCGCTGATCTTGTCGGACACCCCGCGGATGCAGGGGAAGATGAACTCCTTGGTGGGGTTGTGAGCCGGTACGGCCGGCAGGACGATCGCGTCCCGCAGATACCGGTACGTCGGCATCCCGCCTGGGCCCGCGGCCTGCGCCGGCCCCGCGCCGGCGAGTATCCCGCCCGCGCCCGCGGTGATGCCGGCCGCTGCGGCCGCCGCACCGCGCAGCACGCTGCGCCGACGCACCTTTAACTGCCTGTTGGGGTCCAAGTTTTCCATTCCGCTCTTTCTCTGCGACGTAGATCAGCCCTGCGGGACGAAGCTACGGGCAACGCCGAGGGCCGAGTGGCCTGTCCGTGCCCGAGAACTTGCCCCGGAGCGACTCATCGACTGAACCGAATCGCCTCCAGGCCCGTCATCACGACGGGGAATGACCACGGCAAAGGGGGACCATCATGAGCATCGTGCTGTCCACCGCATCGGTGCCCGCCAGGGAGCGGCTGGCCTACTGGCATGAGGCGATCAGTCAGACGTACGACCAGCTGGCGTCTGTCCAGCTGGACGTCTCCACGCCCACCGACGCGCCTTACAGGGGCACGCTTACGGCCGGCCGGCTCGGCTCCGTACGTGTGGCCACGACGGACTCCGACCCCTTGCAGGTCCGCCAGACCACACGGGGGGTCGCCGGGACGGAGGACGAATACCTCAACGTGTGCCTACAGGACCGCGGTCACCTGGTGATCGACCAGAACGACAGCCAGGCCATACTGCGGCCTGGAACCCTCACCATCTTCGACACCACCCGCCCCTACACGGTCACCTACCCCGCCGCCTTCCGCATGCACGTCATCCAGATACCGCGGTGGATGCTGGGCGTTCGCGAGGCCGACCTGCGGCGCATCACCGCGGTGCCCATCGACGCCGATACCGAAACCGCGTCGCTGATCATCCCGTTCCTCTCCCAGCTCGCCACCCAGGCGCGAAGCCGTCCGCCGCACATCGGTGACCTACTCGCCCGCAACGCCGCGGACCTGCTGGCCACCCTCATCGCCGAGCGACTGGACCGCGACGTCGCCGACATCAGCACCGGCACCGGCACCGGCACCGGCACCGGCACCGACGCCGCACGCACCGCGCTGCGGCTGCGCGTCAAGGCTTTCGTCGACCGCCACCTCGCCGACCCCGGCCTGTCCCCGCAGACCATGGCCGCCGCGCACCACATCTCCGTACGCCACGTGCACCGGCTCTTCCAGGACGAGGGCACCACCGCCGGCCGCTGGATCCAGCACCGCCGGCTGGAGGCCTGCCGACGCGAGCTCGGCCGCCCGGGCCGAAATGTTCCAGCGGTGATGGCCATCGCACACCGCTTCGGCTTCACCAGCCCCTCCCACTTCAGCCGCGCCTTCCGCGCCGCCTACGGCGCGTCACCCCGTGAATGGCGCGCCACCGCCCACCTCGGCTCGCCTGCGTGATCAACAAGCACCTGCGCTTGGAACGACCAGCCTGGCGCACTACGCGTCAGCCCGCGCTTCTGGGACACCCTCGACGGTCCGAGCGCCCAATGAGATATGTGCATCGTGAAATTGCAGGTCACGGGGCTGGTGTGCGCGGGTTCAGGATGCTCAAGCTGGTCGCGGGCGTATGACTTCGGTCAAGATCGTCGGCCAGCGGGCGACTTCACGGTTCGTCAGGACCAGCAGAGCCCTCACCAGCGCAGTCGCCCACGTCGGGTCGGTGCGTACCTTGCCGAGGACACGCCAGTTCTTCAGGTGGGCGAACCCGTGCTCGACCGGTGCCCGGACGGTCGCCAATGCCTTGTTGGACAGCTTCTGTCCTCGCGTCAGAGGCCGGTTCCGGGCGGCCTTGTAGCCGGTGATCACCGCCGGGTCGGCGTCGGGATCACTGTCGTCGAGCCCGACGAATCCCAGGTCGGCGATCGCGCCGAGCCCGGCCGCCCGCAACTTCTGCGTGAGCTTGTCGTGACGGCAGGCGGTGATCTCCGAGGTCCGCCCGGGCAGGGCCGCGGAGACCCATACCAGCCGGCCCCGGTCGTCGGTGAGCGCGATCACGAGCAGGCCATGGCATTTGTGCTTGCCAGAGTAGTTCTTCCGGTTCTCCGTGCCGGTGCGCCGCCGGGTGCGGATCAGCGTGCCGTCCAGCAGCACCACCCCGCCACCCTTCCGGGCGATCTTCTTCAGGGCCCGGTCCAGGCGCGGGGCGCGGGCGGCCAGCAGGCCCACGACTTCCCTGACCCACCGTCCCACGGTGGTGCGGTGTATCCCGTTGCCGTCGGCCAGGTCGCCCGGCCGCTGGTCACAGCGCAGCACCGCCAGCACAAGGCCGGTGATCCTTCCCGCGGGCAGGGCCCGCCACCGTGAGCCGATTCTCTTCATGTGGCCGCGAATCAGATCGGCGAGCCAGTTCAGGGTGGCACTCGACAGCGGCAGGCGGGCGGTGTAGACAAGGCCGTCAGGGCCCTCGACGGCGTGGTTGTTTTTCTTCACACCAAACTCAACTGCCGCCGGGGGCCCGCCTGGTTACGCCGATTTCGTGCCCATCTCGCGCGGCTACAGGCGTGCGGTGAACCTGCCGTCGGGTCGTTTGTGCAGCCAGCCACGGTCGGCGAGCTTGGTCAACTTCGCGCGCAGCGGTTCCAGCTTGCCGCGCGCCGTCACTTCCAGGCCCAGCTCCTCGCCGACGCCCCTGACCTGCACCGGGCCGTCGGCAGCCCGGACGATCGCCAGGATCTTGCGGTAGTCGCCGGGCAGGGCGGCCTCGTCGGAAGTCTCGCTGCGGTGCGGGATCAGCAGCACCGCCCGCCCCGCCACCCGGGCGGGAGCCGGGGCGACGGCCGCGGCAGCCTCCGTCGCGGCCCGGTCCTGCTCGGCCAGCCGGTGCAGGACCCGCTCGGCGATCACCAGTTCCTCCCGCTCGGCCTGGACCTCCTGCAGTTGCTTGGCCAACTCCTCAGTGAGCGCGTCCAGTTCACTCCGGCGAGCCGTGATCCGCTCCAACTCCTGCATCCCCGCATCCTCCCCGCGCTCTCCCGGCGTACCGGCCCGGCCACGGATCGTAGGAGCAGCAGGACGGCGAGCGCAGCAGAACCCGAGAACGGCTACGGCCGACAGGTCGGACGATCTTCGGCGTGGGCACCGGCCGACGACCAGCGCGAGTACCTCTCCCGCCCCTCACACCACGCCCGTGACCAGCAACTTCACGATGCACACCACTCAGTGCGGTCAGGATGGTGAGGAGGCCGGTGTCTTGGTAGTGGTCGTGGGCGACGCCGATGAGGATGGGCAGGCGTTCCAGGGCCGCGCCACCTGCAAAGCCTCCGGTCTTCCCTCCGCGTCAGGTTCCGCGAAGGTCACGGGCTGCGAATGCCGACGGCACGCACAATCGGTGGATCCGGCGGCGCGCCATGGTGAGCGGGATTGTCCTCCTCGTGATCATCGCGGTGCTGATCGGCGGCCAGAAGTGGGGCAGTGGCCAGTACTTCGTCGGCGTGAGCGGGGAGCATGTCGCCATCTATCAGGGCCTGAACCAGAGGGTGGCAGGGATCTCTTTCTCTGAGACGCCATCCGCTTTCCGAACGTGACCGTTTAGTTCGGGGTGGGTGGGCATGAACTACGGTCGAAGGCGGGAGAGATGGGCGTGGTTCGTCTGCTCGTCTCGCTCACGGAGGTGGCTGGTGCCGTCGGTGCTCGGTTTGCTGGAGGCCCGGGAGAAGAGGGTCCGGGAAGGGATCGCGCGTTTGCGGGAGGAGGCCGAGCGGGTACAGGCCGCGCTCGACGATGCGGAACGCGCTCTTCAGCGACTGGTGGACGCCCGAGCAACGGTGGCCGAGGTGCTGGCCGAGCCGTCTGACGCAGTCGCGAAGCCGGCGCGGAGCGGGGTAGCGCGGTCAGTGGTGCCGCGACGGGCGGAGGGCATGGCGGCGTCGGTTCTCACGTCGGACTACCAGCGGATCCTGTCGGTGCTGGAGTCGCAGGCGGGCCGGGAGGGCATCCGCTGCCAGCAGCTGGCCGTCGCGCTGGGGTTGGAGGCGGTCCCGGCGAAGGTCGAGGGTCTGCGCTCGAAGGCGAAACGCCTGGTGGAGCGGGGGTGGGCCATCCAGATGCGGCCGGGGGTGTTCACCGCGCTCGCGGTGCCGGCCGCCCTGAAGCCGGCTGGGCGGCGTCCGGCCAGGCGGCTGCTCATCAGCATGGTCATCGACCACAGCACCGTGGCCTCGTGCATGGCGGGCAGCGTCTCGTAGTCGCGCACCAGGCGACGCGAGCGCATCAGCCAGCTCAGCGTTCTCTCCACCACCCACCTGCGCGGCAGCACCACGAACCCCGACGCGTCATCGGCGCGCCTGACGATTGAAGGGTCAGCCGGAGCTTCTCGCGGGCCCAGTCGACTAATTTGCCGGCATAGCCGCCGTCCGCCCACACCAGGCGGATCGAGAAGTACTGCCGTCGCAGCCGCTCCAGCAGCCCGACGGCGGCGTCGCGGTCCTGGACACTCGCCGCGCTCACCGCGACGGCCAGGACCAGGCCGAGGCAGTCCACCACCAGGTGCCGCTTGCGTCCGCCCACCTTCTTTCCGCCGTCCCAGCCGGATGTCGAGCGCGGGATGTTCGCCGCTGCCCGCACCGACTGCGAGTCCACGATCGCGGCTGTCGGGTCCGGCAAGCGGCCCTCCTTCTGGCGGACCTTGTCGCGCAGCCGGTCGTGGAGCTCGGCGAGCAGACCCGTCACCTGCCAGCGGCGGGCGAACGCATGCACGCGCCGGTACGGCGGGAAGTCCGCGGGCAGGTTGGCCCACTTGACGCCGTTGTCGACCACGTAGCGGACCGCGTCCAGCATCACGCGGTGGCAGTAGCCCTCCGGCCGCCCGCCCCGCCCCTCCAACCATGCCGGAATGGGCAGCAACGGCCGGGTGACCTGCCATTCCGCCTCCGTCATGTCGGAGGTGTAACACCGCACCCGCTCCGGCCCGTCCGCCGCGTTGCCGAACCTGTGCGCGAGGCAGTCACACGACAGGGAGGGCGAGTTGGACTCCACGCACGCGAGCGCGAAAGACTGCGGCAACAGGGCCTCCTGGTAATCGGTTTGGTTCGCACCCCCGAACTACCAAGAGGCCCTGCTGTCATGCGCCCGCCCTCGCGCGATCACCCGATCAGGAACCCTGTTCGACCAGACCAGCCCCGTGATCGATAAGCGGATGGCGTCTGACACGTACAAAGACCATCCAGAGATCGAGCTCAAGTATCTCCCCGCTTATCAGCGCAAACAGGTCGAGGACACGGTCACGGTAGACAGCGTCGACCAGGCTAGGACCAAGGTCGATCAATTGGCTGTCCAGGCCTTGGCCTGCAAGAAGGTCGAGCAACGCCGCGACAGCGGCGGGAACAACCCCAGCCTCAGTGAACTGGAGCAGAAGTTGGCCACCCAATGCGGAAGACAGTGAGCTACTGGTCATCTGCGGGGCGAAGGGATCCTGCTGGCGTCGGACGCCTGCCGCGTCCGACCGGTCAGCTGCCCGGCACGACCGTAGTCCCAGGCCAGGTCGAACGGACCCCGCGCTTGGAGGACGCTTTGCTGGCCCCGCCCGGCGTGGTAGCTCCCCGCTCGCCGAGAAAGTTCGCAGGTCAAGTGAGGGCCGGAGGGCCGTAGGCCGCGCGCCGATGAGCCGTCGCCCCCGACGGCCCGAACGACGCTGGCCGAGTACGCGTGGTCGTAGGCGCCAGCCGTGGGAGGCCTACCGCCACCGCCGCTTGCGCGTGTCGGCGTCAACCGTCGGACTCGACGCTCTTGGTCCCCGTCCATTCCGCGAAGTAGTGGCGGGTCACCTCGGAGTTCGTGGTCGGACAGGGCGTGGCTTGGGGCGGTTCATGCTGCCCGGGCATCGTTGGGGGTGCCTTCGCCGTTGTCGGGGGTCCATGGGGTGAGGGGGATGCTGTGGGCCATCCAGTTGTGGAAAGCCTCGGCGGTGTAGAGGGTGCCGCTGCCGAGGAGCCGGCCTGGCTGGGGGTAGGTCCTGTTCAGTTTGAGGACCAAATGACGGCCGCCTGCCTGGTCAGAGTTGCCGAGGCCCAGGTGGATGGGGCGCTGGCAGGCGTCGAGGGTCTTCGAGGGAGCCTGCACCGGTTGGATGTTGTGACACATCCGACGCGGTGCGGGAGGCGTGGTGGCACCACCGGTCAAGGTCCGCACACTGACCAATCAGGAGGGCCGCCGCCCCTGTGTCCCAGGGCACTGCTGTCGTGCCGGCGCACGACCGGACCCCGCTCCCAGGCGGAAGTAATGCGGAAGGGTCCGGCCAGGATTATCCCGAACCAACTATCGTTCCGTCTCAGCATGGCATTGAGATCGGGGGGATCGTGTCTGACGCTTCCAGGCCCAAGCAATGTGCCGTATGCGGTAATCCGGTGGCCAAGAAGAAGCTTGTCATCATCAAGGGCGCGCGGGCGGCGCACCGCGCCTGCCGCCTGCTCACTGGCGGCGAGCCCGCCGCTTCTGCTGCTCCGCCTGGCCGGGCCCGGAAGCAGAAGCAGATGAGCCGCACCGAACTCCTCAGGCGGATTCAGGAGCTACGGGAACGCGACGCGAAGAAGAAGCCCCAGGCGAAGGGTCAGCCCAGACCCCGCCCCAAGGCCAAGGCTTCAACTAAACGTGCTACCAGCCCCACCATCGCGCCCCAGCCGTACTACGGGGTAGAGATGAAGTCCGTTGACGGCCGATGGGTCCAGATGCATCCGGAGTCCGAGTAACGCCCTATGCCCGGCCACTTGTAGCAGCCGTACAGCGGTTGACGCTGAGATTGATCTTGCTGGCGAGGGCCTCGTGTCTGCCTAAGCAGCATGGATAGCGCTGCGGATGGCCATGTCGACGTGGCGGTCGTCTGCGAGCTCGTGCAGGTGGCGGGCGCCGTGCGGTTGGGCGCGCAGCGCGGAGGCGACGACGGTTGCGGCCTGTCCGGTCAGGGTGCGCAGCCAGCTTTTGATGTCGTTCTGCGGTTTCCACCTGTCCCAGCGGCCGTCCCAGTCGCACATGCCTTGGACAGCCGCGTCGAGCAGGTCCCACTGGTTCTCTCGCGCGGCAAGGCGGGCCACGTCGAGCAGCCACCACACCGCACTGTCCCGCTCTGGCCACTCAGGCCAGTCGCCGCGGTCGTCGCCTGCGGCGTGCCCAGTCAGGGCCCGTACGACAGTGACCGCCTGGTGGGTGTTGGCGAGCAGCGCGCGCTCTGCGGTGGGGACGCTCAGCTTGGCGACCGCGTCCAGGTAGAGCTCGTAGCTGCCAGGCTGGTCGGCGGCAAGGGCGAGCAGCTGGGCGGCCGCCGTGGAGTCGTCGCGGTCATTGGCGTCTTCCAGCAGGCGGTGGGCGCGGGTGATGGGCAGCTCGGTGTGCGGGGCGGTCTCGCGGGCGACGAGGTCGAGGAAGGCGGCGATGTCCTGGGGCCGGTGTGCGGGGTCGAGCTGGGTGGCCTGGCGGACGACGCCGTACCACGGTCCGGGCGGGGGCAGCAGCGGCACGTTGCTCCGGGGCCAGGTCCCGTTGAAGATCCAGCCGATGAGCTGTCCGAGGCTGTAGATGTCGCTGGCGGGCGTCACGTCGTGCCCGTCGATGGACAGCTCCGGGGCCGCGAAGCCCTCCGTGCCGATAGAGGTCTTGGTCAGGACGCCGGCGGTGCTGGTCTGCCCGCGGGGTCGGCGCACGATCCCCCAGTCCGCCACCATCCAGCGGCCGTCCAGCAGGAGGATGTTGGCGGGCTTGATGTCCCGGTGGATCCAGTCGTGCCGATGCGCCTCGGCGAGGCCGGCGGCGACGGCGTTCACCAGGGCGTGCAGCTGGGTCGGGTCCTGCAGTTCGGTCCGTTTGTCCTCAACAGTCGCCTGGGCCTTCGGCATGACGAACCAGTCGTAGGCGGGACTGTGATCGAGCACTGGCATGACGTGCGGGTTGGCGCCCAGACGCTGGGCGATCTCCACCTCGCGGCGCATGCGCCGCTCAGCCCTCGGGTTTCTGCTCAGGCGTCGCTTGAACGCCACGACCGTCTGCGAGGTCTTGTGCTCGGCGGGGAAGACCTCAGCCTGGCCCCCGGGTGGTGCTAGAGGGCGCGACTCAAGCCGGTAGTCGCGGCGCTCCCCACGGGCCGACTGGCTGACCACGTCGTAACCCTGGGCGGCCGCAACCGCCAGGTCGGGTGCGGCTGCGGTCTGAGGAGCGAGCAGGCGGTGGCCGGTGACCCGCATCAGGACCGGGCGGGCGCGCGTCGGATCGTTGTCGGGCAGTGAGGCGAGCAGGTAGGCCGGCCCGTCGTCGGGTGCCTGGGCGAGGCCGAAGACCTTGCCCAGCCGGGCCTCTGCTAGCGGCCCGCTCCTTCGGCTGATGACGTCGGTCCGGTGCAGGGCGACGCTGCAGCCGCTGCTGTCGGGCGACGCGCTGACCACGCTGTCCGCGCCGGCTAGCAGCAGGTGGGCCGGGTAGTGACCGGCGGTGGGAATCCACTGGTCGCGCTGCCCGGCGTCGGTAGTGCGGGCCAGATCGACCACGGCGCTGCACCCTGAGCCAGCGAGGAAGAACCGGCGCCGGTCCAGCCAGATCGCCGAGCGCACGGGTGCCTCGAAGGTGATCGGGTAGCGCAGCTGGTCACCAGCTCGCTCACCGGCGCGGGTCAGCGCTAGGGTCCCGTTGCCAGCGCCGAACGTGACGCCGCTCCCGGAGAGCACCCAGGGCTCACGGTCCGGCCCGGGCAGCAGCACCGAGCCCGGCTCGAAGCCTCCCGCGACGGCGCTCAACTGCCCCTGCTGCCAGCACACTAGGGTGGAGCCGCACATCACCAGCACGGCGCCATCGGCGCGCACCAGCGGTGCACCGTGGCAGCCGGGAAGGGCAATCTTCCAGCGGGCCTGCCCGCGGGAGTCGATCGCCAGTAGGCCGTCGGGGCAGGTGATCAGCAGCGTGTCCCAGTCCACCAGGCCAGTCCCGACGGCTGGGCATCCTGCGCCTGCCCGAGAAGCAGAACCTCGACCCCCGCGCCCTCCCAGGTCTGCGTCTCCACGCGGACCGGGGACGTCAGCCTTGCGGCCGGCGTCATCCCCCACGAATCCACCGCGGGCCCACCGGTGGTCAGCAGGCTGGCCAGCGGCACGTATGGCCGATGCTGCCGGAAGACGTCTCGGATCAGCTCGGCCAGCGGACTCAAGCCCGTCAGGGCCGCGTCCAGGTGAGTCAGGTCCAGAACGACACCGAACGCCTTTACGGAGTCGACCAGTTGCACGTCGGCTCGCTCTTGTCCGTCGGACCAGTAAAGCAACGGCCAGCGAGTATCGCCCCGCTGTCCGGTCAGCCCCGCCGCCCGCACCGTGCGCGTGACGGCCCGCCCCAGGGACTGCCCCGCGTCGTCCGGGTCCTGGGCGAAGCTGACCAGGTAGTCGCGGCCTTCGAAGTCGAACGAGACACCCGGGTCGCCGTCGAGGTCGACCGGCTGGACGGCCTCGTACGGCAGGGACCGGCGCAACAGCACCATGACCATGTCAGCGAGCTGTTCGGACCGTTCCCGAACGGAAGCAGTGTCGTCCCTTCTCCACTGCCCGTACTCGGCCAACAGCCCCCGTACGTCGTCCATCACGTTCCCTCCCCTCCGGCCGTATGGCAGCCATGCGCTACCCCGCTGCCGTGACACATCACCGAGCAAAACGCGGTCGGGGCGGACCAGTCGCTGTCTGATGTCGGCCACACTCGCTGCGTCGACGCGCTTACGGCGCAGCCGCTCTGGTGGATCGACCAGATTGAGCTGTTCCATCCACCGCGGCCCGAGACGGCCCTGCATGGCTTCCCGGGTCCGATCGAGGAGTTGCGTGTAGAGCGCCGTGATTTCACTCATCGTGAGATTCGGGCCGAGCTCGCCCAGGACGGCGATGCTGCGCGCCTCAATGATGTCACGCAGAGGGAGCTGCTTGACGCGCACCAGGTTGAGGTACTCCGTCGCCGGGCCCGAGTCGGCCTTCACGTGCTTGGCTACGCGTTTGAGGCACTGTTCCCGGCTCGCGCCCTCGCCACGTGACAGGGCGACGACGAGGTCGTCGGCAGGATCCAGATATCCCTCCACGCCGATCGTGAGCCTATAGGCCAAACCCTTGTCCCGGACGGCATCGTGAGTGCGCCACAGGCTCTTCAGCGCGCCCTTGGCGATCACATCGGTCAAAGTCCACGGATCGGTCTTCTCGCGCGTCTTGACCTGCTGGAAATCCCAGAACAGTGCTCCGTCGAGCCCGGGCTCCCCGGAACGGGCGACCACGACGTCCTCGATGTGCTCACACGTCACATGCCGTACCGAGCCGTCGGCCAGCATCTCCAGCACCGACTGCACCGCCACATGCACCTGGTACTCGTACCGCAGCATCGTGACCGATCCGGAGTCGTCCGGTGCCGCGACCTCGATCGGATCCTCCATACGCCCCCCACTTGTCACCCCTCGGACACGCAGCGTAAAACCAGCCCACCGGCAAGTCGATCACTTCCACCGAATTGCCTCGGATACGTGGCAACAGCGCCGACATGAGAACGCAGCGCCCGCTGACACCAGGCCTGGCCATCGTGCCGATGGGCGCTAGCACGCCCGGTGCACAACTGCCGTGAGCGCCCGGAGATCGCCTCTGGTCGGCAAGATCGTTGCATGACGAACCGGGGCGTACAACGCGCACCGTATGGGCGTCAGTTAGGGCGTGCAGATCTTTAACTCGTGGCTTCCTGTTCGGTGGTTCGTTGGTCTGGCATGAGCCGGTTGGAAAAGCAACGGGCCGTGCTGGCAGCCAAGTTCGGGGTGATTTTGCCGCACCTCGACGAGCGGCAGCGTCGTCTGTTGATAGGGGCGGAGGCCCAGTCCCTCGGCCACGGCGGGATCAGAGTGGTCGCCCGTGCCGCAGGTGTTCGTGAGGCCACAGTGTCTGCCGGAATGAGGGAACTCGACTCCGGAGAGGCTCGGTTGGGACGGGTCCGCCGGCCCGGCGGCGGCCGCAAACGCGTCGCCGACCTGAACCCAGCGGTCCGCAAGGCGCTTCTCACACTGGTCGAGCCCGACGTCCGCGGAGACCCCATGTCGCCGCTGCGCTGGACCACCAAATCCACCCGCAAGCTCGCCGAGCAGCTGACCCGGCAAGGCCACAGGATCTCCGCGGATACGGTGGGCGACCTCCTGCGCGAGGAGGGCTTCAGCCTGCAGAGCAACGCCAAGACCCTGGAAGGCAAGCAGCACCCCGACCGGGACGCGCAGTTCCACTACCTCAACGAACAGGCCCGCAACCACCAGGACGGCGGGGCTCCGGTGATCAGTGTGGACACGAAGAAGAAGGAACTGGTCGGCCCCTTCAAGAACAACGGCCGTGAATGGGAGCCGAGAGGCGAGCCGGTGCGGGTCGACACCCACGACTTCCCCGACCGCGAGCTTGGCCGGGCGGTGCCCTATGGCATCTACGATGTCGCCGCGAACACCGGCTGGGTCAACGTGGGCACCGACCACGACACCGCCGCGTTCGCTGTCGAGTCGATCCGCCGCTGGTGGAACGGAGCCGGGCGGGCCGCCTATCCGACGGCCCGGCGGCTACTGATCACCGCCGATGCGGGCGGCTCCAACGGGTATCGCACCCGCACCTGGAAGACCGAACTCGCCCGGTTCGCCGCCGAGGTCGGACTGGCGATCACCGTCTGCCACCTGCCTCCCGGAACATCGAAGTGGAACCGGATCGAGCACCGGCTGTTCTCCCACATCACCATGAACTGGCGTGGAAGGCCCCTGACCAGCCACGAAGTCATCGTCGAAAGCATCGCCGCGACCACCACCAAGTCCGGCCTGACAGTGCACGCCGAACTCGACACCAATCCGTACCCCACCGGCATCCAGGTCAGTGACGACGAGATCGCCGCCCTGCCGATCACCCGGCACCGCTTCCACGGCGACTGGAACTACACCCTCCACCCCCAGCATCCGCTGGACGCGACGGCGATCAACAGCACGTCAGACCAGGCCCCGGCGAACAGGCCGCATCGCCTCACGCGGCGTTCGCTGCAGGACCCTGAACTGACCGGTATGTCCCGCCAACAGCTCAGCGAGCTCATCGACGCCCTGACTCCTGCGCTGGAGGTTCAACGCGAGCGAGTGCTCCGCACACGTCGCGGCCACGAGCGCCTGGTAGCACCCGGTACAGGCGCCAAAGCCAAGCTCACCCCAGCCGACCGGATCCTGACCACCGTGCTCCACCTGCGCAAACTCGCCACCATGGACCTCCTTGGGCAACTCTTCGGAGTCACCGCCATGACCATCAGCCGCGCGAAACAGGAAGTCCGCCCACTCCTAGAAGCACACGGCCACCACATCAACACCTCTACCGCCCGCCTCCGAACACCAGCCGACGTCGCGACGTTCCTCGCTTCCAACCCCACCCAAACCAAGGTCAATAGACGAGTTAAAGATCTGCACGCCCTAAGACACCGCGTGTGAACCTTTGGCACTTACGATCGGTGGGCAGATCAATCGAAATAGGATTCGAGCGTTCCGCGACGTCGGATATCGAGTGTCGCGCAGTGGAATGAGCCGCCGAACGGCGCGTAGTGCAGCAGGTCGCACGGGATCGGCTCGAACCCCCATTTTTCGAGCGCGCGCAGCATGTCGGTGTGATGCTGCTCCGCGATCACCCGTTTTTCGTCGATCATCAGAACGTTCATGCTGAGCCACTTGCCGCACACTGAGGTGAGCTCAAGCAAGCGCTCGTCGATCGGGTTGGGCTCGGGGGCGATCAGGATGTCCCACGAGTTCAGGACGTCGGGCAGGCGGTCGACGTCGATGTATACAGGATTGACCAGTACCTTGCCGGGCGAGAGCAGGACGAACGTCGTGTCGATGTGCATCGGCGTACGGCAGCGGCTCTCGATCTCGTGGATGCGATAGCCAGGTCCAAGATGGCGGCGCAGCCAATCAATGCCCATCTGGTTGGTGACGTTGCTCCGCGTAACGAAGAGGTCGCGTCCCGCGCGCACGAAATCCGCCGCATCGAACACCGGCTCGAACTCGGTCAGGACGTAGCGCATGGGCTCGCCGGCCTCGGGGATACGAAAATCCGCCTCGAACAGTGCGTCGGTGAGCTGCGGCTTCGGTGCGGCCGTCCAGCGCGCGCCGCGCCGGAAGTAGTCCTTGAGGATCGCGCGATAGGAATGGGTCTCGAAATATCGGCACGGCCATGCCATCGGGGTCTCGATGATCTCGTCGCCGATCACGAGCATGCTGTCACGCGGACAGGCGTTGCAAAAACCGCGGGACGACCAGTCGGGGGTGCCGAAGCGTCGCCTGTGGTCGACCGCGTCCGGGCGCCTGACCGTGATGCCGAGGGACTCCAGGAGGGCGATGAACTGATCGAGTTCATGCTGCGCCCGCTCGATCAGC
Organism: Streptomyces sp. NPDC002870; assembly: GCF_042888505.1. Lineage (NCBI taxonomy): Bacteria > Bacillati > Actinomycetota > Actinomycetes > Kitasatosporales > Streptomycetaceae > Streptomyces > Streptomyces sp. NPDC002870. The sequence goes on along the minus strand of NZ_JBIAPW010000024.1, from coordinate 24,629 downwards.
ACGCGCGGATACTTGAAGCCGGCGGCCAGCCCCTGCAACCGCGCCGCCCATGGTGGGATGTTGCAGGCCACAACCGGATGGCTGGAGGGGATCGTCGCACCGTCGAGACGCCCAACGATGACCTCCTCCAGCGGGTCCCACTCGTTGTGTGAATTGACCGGCGACACGGGTTCCGCAGCGTTGGCAGTCGTAGCCGATGGCGCCGACATCACGAGTAGTCCACAGCCCGCGCATGGCCATCATTGCCTGCCGCCGCCGTCAGAATGCCAGGCCTCTGCACTACCGCCATACTCAACCGCTTTCGAATACAGAAGTCAGCTGACATCAGTGGTCCTGGGGGCTGTTGCGCTCCGACTCTTCCAGGTATTCGGGGCAGTCGGGGTTGTGGCAGGGGCCGGGGCCCCACACGGGCACGAAGACTCCGAGAGTCTTGTGCCGTTTCTTGATTGTCGTGTCCAGGGGGTGCTTGCAGACCGGGCACACAAGCGTCCTTTGGGGACTGGTCTCATGCTCGGCTTTGCTCATTCTTTAACAATAGGCCGTGCGGTCGGAGAAAGAGACGGTCGGCTTACCACTCGTCGTGCGGTGTTGATCAGGGCGCCGGTCGGGGCGGATCATCCGGCTGCTGGTCCTGCTCGGCATGCGCGCCGTCGAGTCCGGGGTTCGCGGTTGCGGCGTCTGACAGGGAGGGTGCCTTCTCATCTCGGGCGGCGGGAGCCGGGTGAGGTGGGGCGGGTCGGCGCAGGCTGAGTGCGACGGATGCGGCCAGGACAACGACGATGACGGCCAAGCTGATCGGTGAGGGGATTTCCGGGATGCTGGTGCTGATCGTCTTGTGGGATGCCTGGAGGATGAGCTTTACGCCGATGAAGGCGAGGATGATCGCGAGGCCCTTGTTCAGGTAGTGGAAGCGGTCAAGCAGGCCCGCGAGCATGAAGTACAGGGCACGCAGGCCCAGGATGGCGAACGCGTTGCTGGTGTAGACGATGAAGGCGTCGTCGCTGACGGCGAGGACGGCGGGGACGCTGTCGACGGCGAAGATCAGGTCCGCGGCCTCGATCGCGGCGACCACCGCGAGGAGCGGGGTGGCCACGCGTTTGCCGGCCTCCTTGACGAAGAACTTCGCGCCGGCGTACTCGTCCCGGACCGGGATGATCTTACGGAGCATCCGCACGGCGAAGCTCTTGCCCGGGTCGAAGCTCTCCGCCTCGTCCTTGAGGAGCTTGTAGGTGCTGTAAAAGAGGATGGCGGCGAAGGCGAAGAGCACCGTGGTGAAGCGGCTGACGACGGCGACGCCGAGGGAGAGGAAGATCCCGCGGAAGACGAGGGCGCCGATCACGCCGAAGAACAGGACCCGGTGCTGGTAGGCGCGGGGCACCTTGAAGTAGGCGAAGATCACGGCGAAGACGAACAGGTTGTCGACCGACAGGCTCTTCTCCAGCAGCCATGCGGTGGTGTATTCGGTGCCGGCTGTCGCGCCGAGGACAAGGAAGACGACGGCGGCGAAGATCAGAGCGAGGCTCACCCACAGGGCGCTCCAGGCGGCGGCCTCCTTGAAGCCGATGACATGCGCGGTGCGGTGGGCCAGCAGGTCTACCGCCAGCGACACCACCACCGTCGCGGCGAACGCCCCCCACAGCCAGAACGGGACCTCAAGCACAACCCGTCACCTTCTTAGCGCCCTACGCCGATACGGGCCCTATACGGGAGTCTGCGACATTTCACTGCACTGGGCGACACCAGGGCCAGAAGGACGCCAGCGAGGCATGCCGGGCTCCACCGGCGTCGCCCCCCTGCAGGGGCGGGGGACGAGCGAGCGGGGGCATGCTTGGGGTAGAGGCTGCGGATCCCCCAGGGAGACTTGTGATGGTGCGGACTCACCATTTTCACCTTGACGCCAGGGGGCACTCGGTGACCGTGAACATCGATGGCGGCCACCGTGGGGCGGTCGAGCTCCTGGTCGACGGCAAGGAAACCGGCCGCGCCGAGATCCAAGGGGGGCGGCCCCTGATCCTCACCGGCGAACTTCCCTCCGATCCTCCACTGCCCGTGAGCGTACGCATCACGCCCGGGCCCGGCGTGCCACGCTGTATCGCCGTGATCGACGGGGCGGAGACGGTGATGTCTCCACGGGCGTTCTGAGTCTGGGCATCGCCCGGTGCTGGGGTCTCGGCGGTCGTGCCACGTGTCGGCGTGACGGTGGCACGGCAGTTTCCTGCCCCCTTGTCCGCGCTGCCCAACGAAGGGCGCTCTCCCTGGTGCGCCCGGAGCGGCGTGCCGCTGGACGACCCCTGCGGCGCACAAGGGGCGCGTACCACGGGCCATCGGGCACCCTGTGGCCCCGTGCCAGGGCCCGGGGGAAGCTGGGGAAGAACACAGCACGGCAGGCGAGCGCCCCACACGCACCGGGCTCCTGCGCGACGGTGCCCCGGGGCGGCATGCGCCTGGCCACGGACGCCCCGGACGGGAGAAGCAGGCAATGAACGGGCCGGTGGTAGTGGGAGTGGACGGTTCACCCTCAGCCCTGGCAGCGGTAGACGCGGCAGCCCACGAGGCGTCACTGCGAGGTGTGGAACTGCGCGTGGTACATGCTTTTCTGTGGCCCGCCATGCACGCACCGCCCGGTTCATCGTCGCTGGGACCTCCCACCGGCGCCCTGCACGAAACGGTCGAACGGATCGTGGCCGACGCCGTCGAACGCGCGCGGAGCAAGGCCGCGGGCCTGCACGTCAGCCACGCCGTGATCGCGGGTGAGGCATCGACGGTCCTGCAAGCACAGTCGCGCACGGCGCAGCTCATCGTGGTCGGCCACCGAGGCTCCCAGGGCTTCGCCGAGCTGCTCCTGGGTTCCACCGCCGTACATCTGAGCGTGCACGGCCACTGTCCGGTGATGGTCGTTCGAGGACGCCCGGACCCGGCCGGTCCGGTGCTGGTGGCTGTCGACGGCTCCCCGCAAGGGCAGCCCGCCATCGCCTTCGCCTTCTTTGAGGCAGCCCTGCGGGGCACAGACCTGATCGCGCTCCACGCCTGGAGCACCTGGACGGATCACGGCGAGCACGCTCTGGGCCATCCGGTGGACCTGGTCGAGCTGGTGGGCGACGTGGACCGGCTCCGCCAGGAGGAAGAGCGAGTGCTGACCGAGGCCCTCTCAGGACACCGTGGCCGATACCCGGGCGTCACCGTACGGCCCCGACTTGTCCGCGGGCGCACCCGCCCGGCACTGATCGAAGCGAGCGCGGACGCCCAACTGGTGGTGGTCGGCGCACGCGGGCACGGCGGATTTACCGGCCTGCTCCTGGGATCAGTCAGCCAGGCCGCCCTCCATCACGCCCGCTGCCCGGTGACTGTGGTGCGCTCCGACCTCTGACCGCCTCACCGGCGGCTGTTGCGACCCAGCGGTTGCCAGAGGTTTCCTCGCCCACGTCCGAGACCTCGGAAACGAGGAATCCGTACCATCTTCGGTCGGATACGCCATCACCGAGCCGCTCCGCCGCGCTATCCGGGCCACCCCGACCGCGTCTAGCGTCCCGCTCTGAACCAGGACGGGACGCTGCGTGATGGCGCCGAGGTCTCCGAGCTGACCGGCATGGTCGATCTGGACGGCTCTCCGGCCGGCCCTCTCATCATCGTGCGCCGGGAGAGGCCGCACCCCGGAGCCCAGCTGCCCCTGTTCGACCAGGACGAGGGCCTGCGTCATCAGGTGTTTCGCACTGAACCCCCTACTCCGGTGGCGGTTCCGCCCAGTTCCTGGAGGTCAGTCACCGCGGGCATGCCACCGTCGAGGACCACATCCGGTGCGGCAAGACCACCGGTCTCTGCCGTTTCCCCTCCCGCGACTTCACCGTCAACGCGGCCTGGCTGGAACTCAGCCTCGCAGCGATCGATCTGCTGGCCTGGACTCGTATCCTGCTGCTGGAGGGTGAATTCGCGGCTGCCGAGCCGAAGAAACTCCGCTACCGGCTCGTCGCCTCACCCGCGGCGCCCGGCACCTGCGCTTGCGGATATCGGCGACCTGGCCCTGGAACCACGAATTGGCCACGGCCTTCCATCGCCTTGCCGCACTCCCCCGACCCGTCGGCTGACCGGCAAACCCTGCCCGCCCACAACCCGAAGGACCCCGGAGAACCCGACCACCGCGCCGGGAACTCCACGATGCCCAAGCAGCGAAAATACCTCGCCCACCCGACAGCTGACGATCCGCGACACCTCATCACCCCATCCGAAACGGGCGCCGTGCAGTCTTCGGCGAGCGCCTGCTTCCCCCACCACCTCCGGACGCAAACCTGCGTAGTACATGCCGGCGAAGAACCCGACCAGCCGACGGCCACGGGCATGGCGATAGCCGCCCACGTAGGAGACGGCACTCAGCAGCTCCCCTGCCTCGTACGGGTTGGCCACCACCCTCGGATCCACCGCGACAGCCAGCTTGGGCACCCGCCACCGGATCCGCGCCAGCGGATGACTGCCCAACTCGCCCCGCTCCACGGCGAAGTGGAGCGCGTGCACCAGCACCTTGCGTTTGCGGCGCATCGTCTCCACGGCCGCCTCACCACCGTCGAGCTTGCGACGCAACGACTCCAGCACTTCGCGGGCCAGCACCGGGTCATACAGGTCGACCAGGGACCGGGATGCCTTGGCCACCCACTGCAGCACCAGCCGGTCCTCCGCCGGCGGCGGCAGCCCTGCGATGACCTCGTACAGCCCGCTGGTGCCCTCCCTGATCTCCAGCTCGTTCCTCACCGCGCGCAGGTTCTGGGCTATCGGCCCGTTGATCACGAATGCCGGTGTGCGGCCCTCGCGCTCGAGCCGGCGGGTGACATGGCGGTGCAGGACCGTGAGGGTCTGCTGCTCCAGATCGCCCTCCTGCAGCAGCTGCTCCCAGCCCGCCAGGATCTCCAGGAACACCTGATGGGCGACCTCCTCGGCCGCGCGGCGGCTGCCGAGATGGATCTCGGCGAAGGCATGGAAGAACTCCTGATGGCCGAGGTAGAAGCCCTCGTAGTCAAGGGGCAGCGGCAGCGGGGCACGCACCGGCTGGCCGTATCCGCCCTGGGGCGAGATGTCCCCCACGACGTCGTCGTCGCTCACTCGGGCCTCCGGCGTCCAGTAGTCATCGCAGATCTCTCTTTGTTGAGGGCGGCACGGCAACGAGCCCGCGCCGGGGGCCAGTTGGCCCTAAACACCACGATGTCGAGAACGGCGCCCGATCACTCATCGCGCCGACGAAAAAACCACCCGGTGATCACGAACAGAAACGCTACTAATTTCGACCATCGCATTCCTGTTCATGATATGGCTCGCCACCCGGGCGCTCCTCCAGCCGGACCCGTCGACCGGTACCGGTCGGCTGCGCCTCCAGGTCGACCGACAGGCCGGTATCCAGCTCTCCACGCCCAAGCTCGGGTCCAACACCGCCGGGTACAGCATCATCGAGTCGAAGAAGAGCATGAAGGCCCGCGGTATGAAGAGTCCGGACCGGGCCGAAGCCGCCCTGCTGGCCGTATACGAGGCGGAGCCGCTGAACCAGCCCCGCCGCCGCGGCCTGCTCAACTAGTGTGATGCGCCAGAAATGGCGAGCCTTACTGGGTAGGCTGTTTTCATGGCGTCTCGGGGTCCTCGTGCTGTGGAAGTGGTGCTGTCTGCTGAGGAGCGGACGGAGTTGGCACATTGGGCGGGTGGTGGGGTGCCGGCCCGTGTGGCGGAGCGGGCCCGGATCATTCTGGCCTGTGCGGAGGGAGCGTCAAATACCGGTGTAGCAGCGGACGTCGGGGTGTCCACGGAGACGGTGCGCAAGTGGCGCTCGCGGTTCGTGGCCCGGCGGATGGCGGGCCTGGTGGACGAGCCGCGGCCGGGCCGGCGCAAGCCGGAGTTGGTGCTCTCCGAGGCTGAGCGTGCGGAGCTGACCCGGTGGGCGCGGCGTGCGAAGACCGCGCAGTTCCTGGCGCTGCGGGCGAAGATCGTGCTGCGGTGCGCGGAAGGCGGGACGAACAAAGAGATCGCCGCCGAACTCGGTGTCTCGCACGGAACGGTGAACCGCTGGCGGTCGAGGTTCATCCGCTTACGGCTGGACGGGCTGACCGATGAGCCGCGTCCCGGCAGGCCGCCCTCGATCCTGCTGGACCAGGTCGAGGACGTGCTCACGGCGACGCTGGAGTCCACCCCCGGCAGGGACACCCACTGGTCGCGGGCCTCGATGGCGAAGCACTCCGGGCTGTCGAAGTCCACCATCGGGCGGATCTGGAAGAAGTTCGACCTCAAGCCCCATCTCCAGGACGCCTTCAAGCTCTCCACCGACCCGCAGTTCATCGCGAAGGTCGTCGATGTCGTCGGCCTTTACCACCATCCGCCCGAGAAAGCGGTGGTGCTGTGCGTGGATGAGAAGAGCCAGATCCAGGCGCTGGACCGGTCCCAGCCGGTGCTGCCGATGATGCCGGGCATGCCCGAACGGCGCACCCACGACTACTACCGGCACGGCATCACGAGCCTGTTCGCCGCCTTCAACATCGCCGACGGCAGCGTCATATCGGAACTGCACCGCCGCCACCGGGCGATCGAGTTCAAAAAGTTCCTCGTCACGATCGACAAGGCCGTGCCCGCCGGCCTCGACACCCACCTGGTCTGTGACAATTACGCCACCCACAACACCGCCGAGATCAAGACGTGGCTCGGAAAACACCCACGCTTCCACGTCCACTTCACCCCCACCGGCTCCTCCTGGATGAACCAGGTCGAGCGATGGTTCGGCCTGCTGACGGACAAGCTCATCCGCCGCGGGGTGCACATCTCCGTGAGGGCCCTGGAGCAAGACATCAGGGCCTGGATCGACGGATGGAACGAGAACCCCAAGCCCTTCACCTGGACCAAGACCGCCGACGAGATCCTCAACTCCCTCGCCGACTACCTCACCAAAATCAACCCACCAGCCACCCCAAAACAGCAAGACACTTAAGACTGCCATTTCAGGCGCAGGACACTAGTGTCCTGCGCCAGTAGTTGCTCGCTAGTTGTTGTGTGACTTCTGCTGCTGGTGCGTCAGTTCCTCGTCGGGGCCCGAAGCTGGAACCGTTGCTGGCTCTCGGATGAGGAGCGGGCGGTGTTGGAGCGGTGGGCGCGTCGGGCGACATCGGCCCAGGCTCTGGCCCTGCGCGCACGGATTGTGCTGGCGTGCGCGGGGCCTGAGGTGCCTCCGATCGTCGCGGTGGCCCGGGATCTGCGGGTGGCCGCGGACACGGTCCGCAAGTGGCGGCGGCGGTTCCTCGCCGAACGACTGGACGGGCTCGTTGACGAGCCTCGGCCCGGCCGACCGCCCACCATCAGCGTCGACCAGGTGGAGGCGGTCGTGGTCACGACGCTGGAGAAAGTCCCGAAGAACGCCACCCACTGGTCGCGCACGTCGATGGCACAGCACAGCGGCCTGTCCAAGTCCATCGTCGGCCGGATCTGGCGGAAGTTCCAGCTCAAGCCACATCTGACGGACACGTTCAAACTGTCGACGGACCCGTTGTTCCTGGAGAAGGTCTACGACGTCGTCGGCTTGTACTTCGACCCGCCCCAAGGCGCGGTGGTCCTCTCGATGGACGAGAAGTCCCAGATCCAGGCGCTGGACCGGTCCCAGCCGGTCCTGCCGATAATGCCGGGCATGCCTGAGCGGCGGACCCACCGACTACGTACGCAACGGCCTGACCACGTTGTTCGCGGCGTGCGATGTCACCACCGGGACGAGGCCACCCGCCGCAACCACCGCCGGCTCGCCCAACTCCCGTCCGGGAAGACCTTCGACTCGTGGCGGGAAACGGATTAAAGCCCAAGACCGGGAAGTTAAGGCGGTCTTGGTGGTTGACGTGGGAACGGAGCCCGGCGCGGACTGTGAGTGTCGAGGTCACGGTTCGTGGGGGCTCCGTTGTCTGTTCAGTGTGGCACCGCTGTGGTGGTTCGGGACCGGTCGTGGGTGTGGCTGCCGGGTCATTTAGGGGCGTTGACGCGGTGGGTTCCGCCGTCGTTGGTGGACGACGTCGTGAAGGCGGCGGGCTGTGGGGGCGTCGTGTGCGGCTGTTGCCGGCCCGGGTGGTTGTGTATTTCGTGCTGGCCCTGGGCTTGTTCGGGGAATGTGGGTATCGCCGAGTGTGGGCGGCGATGACGGCCGGGTGGCCTGCTGGGATGGTGGCTGATCCCTCGGCGGCGGCATTACGGCAGGCCCGGCAGCGGTTAGGGGTGAAGCCGCTGGTTTTGCTGTTCGACCGGTTGCGCGGGCCGGTCGGCACTGTGGCAACGCCGGGGGTGTTCTGGCGGGGGCTGCGGCTGGTGGCCTGGGACGGCACCTGCCTGGAACTGGCCGACAGCCCGCAGAACGTGGCGTGCTTCCGCCGGCATGCGGCCCGCACCACGCGTCCGGCGGGCTTTCCGCAGGTGCGGTTGACCGCGCTGGTCGAGTGCGGCACCCGCGCTCTGATCGATGCGGTCTTCGGGCCGCAGCAATACACCGAGCTCCCGCAGGCCCGTTGCCTGCTGGCGTCGCTACGGCCAGGGATGCTGCTGCTCGCCGACCGCGGCTATGACGGCTTCGAAGCACTCCGCGACGCCGCCGCCACCGGAGCCGACCTGCTCTGGCGTGTCCAGTCCGGACGCCTGCTGCCGGTGATCCGGCCGCTGCCCGACGGCACCCATCTCACCTTGATCACCGACCGGCCGGCACCGTTGGGCTGCATCGCACCCTCGCGCGGTAAGGGTTCCGGCCGTGGTGGGTGCGGCCCTTATGGTCAGGTGCCGCCGCCTGCGGTGCCGGCCCTGCAGACCGGCGGCCCGCATCAATCGGGCGACGCGGCCGCGACCGCATCCGGCGCCCTCCCGCTTGAGCACGGCGTGCACGCGCGGGGCGCCGTAGATGCCGCGCGACCGCTGATGGACTGCGGTGATCTGTTCGGTCAGCTCGGCATCGCGGACCGCTCGCGGGCCGGCGTGCCGGTGCGGCGGGCGTAGAAGGCGGTTCGGGAGACCTGCAGCTCCCACCACCGGGCGTGAGGCGATGTCGATGACCGTTGCCAGATACAGCCAGCCCTCCTCGGTCGGGCCGGCCCACGTGAGCGGTCAGTGATTCCAGCGTGAACCAGCAGACCTTCATGCCTTCGTCGATCGCTTTGTTCGCGAGGGCCTCGGCGAGGTCGCCACCATCAAACGGGAGTTGCTCGACACAACCGCCCGGCTCGACCGGGCCGCCGCCCGCACCGCGATCTTCGACTTCATCGAAGGGCGGCTCGTTCACCGAGGCGATAGGCCAGATCCCGCCGGGATGCGGACCACCCGGGCTCTGCGCCAGGCGGCGGGGGCCGCGGTCTGCGACGGCTATCGCACCGTCGTGCAGGCCAGCCGCGACCTGCGTCTGAGCTGGCCGATCGTGCAGCAGTGCTTCGAGGACTACGTCGCAACGGCCCTGCCCGAGACCTCGGCGATCGAGACCCGGCGGGGCAAGCCGGTGTGGAAGCAGAACCCGGCCACCGGCAAGTGGGAACTCGTCGCGGACGCCTGGCACATCGGCTGCGTCGACGCGATCGGCGGACAAGGGCTGTTCGGCCAGGTCGAGGGCCGTAACGGGCGTCGGTCACCGACTGGCTCACCTCCCGGCCCGCCGCCTGGCGCGAGCAGGTCCGCTACGTCGCCATCGCCTGTGCTCCGCCTTCCGCGCCGCCGTCCACCGTGCCCTGCCGCACGCGACCGTGGTCGTCGACTGCTTCCACATCGTGCAACTCGCCCAGCCCACCTCGCCGACCTGCGCCGACGCCTCACCTCGCGGCAGCACGGCCGCCGAGCCCGCAAGGGCGACAGCATCTACACCGTCCACAGACTCCTGCGCCGCAACAAGAGAGACCTTACCGAGGACCAACGCACCCTCCTCAGGACCGAGTTGAAGTACATGGCCACGGCCGACAGATCTACGCGGCCTGGCAGACCAAGGAACTACTGCGCCCTCCTCCACCTGGCCGTCAGCCGCACCCACGTCACCCCCGACCGCTCCGCGATCTCCACCGCCCGCCACCGCTTCCTCGCCCATGTCGCCGACCACGCCCATCTGCCCGAACTCGTCACCCTTACGGAGACCGTCGAGCAATGGTGGGACGGCATCGAGACCTACCTGACCACCGGGATCACCAGCGCCGCCTCCGAAGGCAACAACCGCCTCATCAAGCTCGAAGCGCGTAACGCCTACGGCTTGAGGAACCGAGAGAACCAACGCCTGCGCTCACGCTGTGCAACCAGAACCGACTCGCTGGTGGACCTGTTTATCCAGCTCGTACTGTGGGTCCGCCCGGTAAGGAAAGCAGTCTCGAAGCAGGCAGGGGAACTCATGGGAAGTGCACGCAAGTTCTTCATACCGGCCGCCGCCGTAGCAGCGCTGCTCACAGTCTCAGGGTGTTCGGAGGATAAGCCAGCCGCCCAGGCTTCCCCGTCTGAGCTCGCTCGCTACACGGCCGCTCCCGGCCCGGCCACTCCGACGCAGAGCCCAACGACGGCCGCGCCCGCGGAGTGCGTGAAGACCACCGGCATGAGCGTCGAGCAGCTGACCGGCTATCTGAGGAAACTGCGCAGCAGCAGCGGCGAATACCAGTCCAGGGGCTTGACCCTGGACTCCTCCGGCCTGAACTTCACCCCGGAGGCGATCCAGAGGCCGTGCGAGGCAGTCACGGTAAAGCTCGCCCACTACGGGGTCGATGTCGAGAAGACGAGCGAGGCGGGTGCCGTCACCCCAGCCCGCTACGAGTACCGGTACACGCTGATCAGCGTCACCTCCCACAAGGCCGGCCCGCAGGACGGCAGAGTCCCCGATACCGCGCCGCCGGGGGGCACCGACTGCCGGGGCACGGTTTCGGTGGCCTACCTCGGCGAAGACATTCCACTGCGATCCCTGCCGTACGACTTGGAGCTGACCGATACGACAGCCCCCGTCCCGGTCGAGGTGGACGGAGACGGGGTGCTGTCCGCGATCTACGTCTCGCCCGTCGGCGCAGACTCCTGCTGACCGCCGATTTGGGCGGGGGTATCGCGGCGGTAGCAGGCGAGTTCGTGGTGGAGCAGCCTTGTCGTTTGTCGTGTGAGCGGTGGCGACCTGGTCGAGCGGGTGGGCGTCGTCGGCTACCGAGTCCTGGACGCCGGCTGTGGTGGCCAGCACCGCGAGCAACAAGCCGAGCGTGTCCGTGGCGGTGTTCCGCTTGCGGCCCACGATCGTCTTGCCCGCGTCCGTCGGCCATGAGGGGCCCTTTCCGAACGGGCGGTCCGGACCCTACGCGCAATTGAGGGCCCGGCAAGGCAACGGACCACCAGAAGGGGTCCGGGCCCTGCCCTGAGCCAAAACCGTGACGGGCCTTACGTGATCCCACGAGGCGCGTGCTCGATGTTCGGTCTACTGGCTGGCGGGCGCCATTGGGACGCCAAAGGAACTGATTCGACTTTCGTCGCGCAACAGAATGAACCCGCCCGGATGCGGGGGCGGCACCGCGGGCGACCGAGGCCGAGCTGGGCACGCGGATGCGTCCCAACGTCGGCGGTCCCGGCTCAGGCGAGAAGGGCTTCGACGGCGTCCAGTTCAAAGCCATGGTCGACGCCGCCGGCGGAGACGTCGCGGCCGCGGTACACCGCCTCGACCCGGATGCAGTCATCGTGGGCCTGGAGATCCGTACCTGGACGCGAAAGTACTGAAGATAGGCGGCCAAGTTCGCGGTCAGCCTCCGCCCAGTCGAGTGAGCGCCGCCGGGTGGACGACTGGCCGATGCCGTTAGCGGGCGCTGGTGCGGGGCACCCATGGGGTGCCCGGGGCTTGTCCGCGTCAGCGGTGTGGCCCGCACCCGTAGGTGAGGAGAGGAGTGCTGGCGGATGACGACCGCGCGAGAGATCATGACGGCGGGCGCCGAGTGCATCGGCGCCCAGGAGACGGTGCTCGAGGCCGCGAAGAAGATGACCGAGATGGGTGTCGGTGCGCTGCCGATCTGCGGCACGGACGAGAGGCTCAAGGGCATGCTCACCGACCGCGACATTGTGGTGAAGGTTCTCGGGGTGGGCAAGGATCCGGCCGAGGTGAAGGCCGGTGACCTCGCCCAGGGCGAGGCGGTCACCATCGGCGCCGACGATGATGCCGAGGAGATCCTGCGCACCATGAGTGAGCACAAGGTCCGGCGTCTGCCCGTCATCGACGGGCACACTCTGCTCGGCATGGTCGCCCAGGCCGACGTCGCCCGTGCCCTGCCGAACCCGAAGGTCGGTGATCTCCTCCAGGCGTTGTCCACCGACTGATCGGCCCGCGTGTGCGAGCGGCGGGTAGTGACGCCGTGCTCGGGACTCCTTTCTGCGGATGGAGTCCCCTGCACCGGGGTCCGGTCCTGCTACATGTGCGGCTGACCGTAGTAGCGGGCGAACTGCTCCAGGTAGGTGGGCTCGCCGGCGTGCTTGCCCTCGTCGAATTCGGGAGCGTCTTTGATCTGGTCTTTGGTCCGGTTGACGTAGATCGTTTCCGCGGCCGTGTCGATGCGCTCGATAACGCCGGCGGGCAGCAGTACGCGTTTGCCGAAGATCCACACTCCGGTATCGACTACGAGGTAGGAGGAGCCGACGTCTTCGGAGTGCTTGTCGATCTTGCCGATGTGGCCGTCGCTGGCTTCGACCTTGTAACCGACGAGGTCGATCCCCTGCTGATATCCCGCAGTCGGTCGATAGCCCCAGATGTCTTCACTCACAGCAGTGCCTTGCGGTGCATGACAGATACGAGAATCCGCCGCTCGTCACCGAACGTACGTCCCCAGTACCGGGATCTGCCACTCGGCCAGTGCGCAGCCGTCGGCCCTCCCGTGGGGAGGCCGGGAGGGACGGCGCGGCCCCGCCCAAGTGACGGGCGGGCCAGGGGTGGGCGCCTGGTACTCCTCCACGATGCGCCGCTTGTCCAGACGGGACAGATCGCGGCGCCGCTCGGACATGATCAGAGGTTCTCTGTGCGGGGCGGTGCTCACGCGGCCACGGCGAGAGGCTGCCCGGCCGGCCTGGTCACCCGCTTCAGGCGCATCCGCTCCTCGACGACCTTGCCGGTCTCGACCTGGGCCCAGTGCGGATGGTTAGCCACCTGATGGACAGCTCGCGGCACTGCGTACGCAGCCGCTCCACCTCGCCCCTCTGCTCCTCGGTGTAGCCGGGGCTGTCGGGCCGACCGCCGGTCACCTCACCGGTATGGGGAGGGGTCTGGCCTTCCCAGCCGGGCATCGGGTCGACGGACCACGGCAGAGGGCAGCCAGCTCGGCTGTTGCCTGGTGGAGGCGGGTCTGTGCGTCACGCAGGTGCTGGGGGAAGCCGCATAACCAGAACCATACGCGTGCTCGAATATGGGTGGCGAGAGTTCTAGACCACTGGCGAGGTGCCAGATCAGCCGGGCAAGAACAACTCGGTCCCCTGAACTCTTGGCTCCGGACAGGCTCCGGCGAACGACTGAGGATTTCTGCCTAGGGTGACGGTGATCTCGGTGGTGGGTGTATCTCGGTGTCATGCGGTATCCCGATGGGGGTGGCCTGACCGCGAAGCAGCGGGCCCGGCGGGAGCAAGTGCGGTTCGAGGCTGCCGAGCATCCTGGTAACCTTCCCGGCCTCGATCCGCAGCCGTGGCCCTGCGGCCGTGGGGCACGGCAGAGGCCGTCCGATGCCCGGGCCCGGTGCAAGATCTCCGCACACGCGTTGAAAGGTCTTGCCGTGGACAGGTTCGAGCAGAACGAGAAGACGCCGGTAACCGAAGGCATCTGCCTGCTGACCGTCGTCAGCCCGCGCAGAGATGAAGGCAACAGCCCGACCGGGATCGTCGGCCGGTGCCTGGCCCGACAACTGCTCGCAGTGGGCCGGCATGTGCGGGTGATGGCCGAGCCGGACCAGTGCGGTGGCTGGCCTGACACGGTCGACGTCGTGGAAGGGTCCATCACCCGGCCGCTGGAGTGTGCCCGGGCCTTCGACGGTGTCGAGGCCGTGTTCCTCGCCGGTGCCCATCCGTCGACGGTCCAAGACGCCCTCACTCTGGCGCGAAACGCCTCCGCCCGTAAAGTCGTTCTGTTGTCGTCTCACGGGCCGGAGTACGAAGAGGCGAATCCGCCGGAGACCTGGTTCTGGCTGGCGATCGAGAAGGCGGTGGAGCACTCGGGCATCGCCTGGACGCACATCCGGCCGTCGGCTGTGATGGGTGCCGTCATCGAGGGCACCTACCCGGCGACAGGGTCGGACTGGCCTGACACCGTCCGCGCCGACGGGGTGGTCCGGGAGGCTTTCCTCAACCAGGGCCACTACCCTTTCATCCACGAGCAGGACCTCGCCGTCGTCGTGGCCGCGGCACTGATCAGCGATGATTACACCGGGACGGTCGTCGAGGCTGTGGGCCCGCCGCTGAGCACGCGTTCACGGATACGGAGCATCGCCACCGCTCTCGGCCGCGACATCGACACGATCGATCTGGCGGCGGACGAGAGTCGGGCGATCTGGCGACGTCGTGGCTGGCCGGACGGTGCGATCGACGTGACGCTGTACGCACTTGAAGAGTACGGCGCCCGCTTCGCCGAACTCGTTCAGTGGACACTCGACCAGCGGCCGTCAGTGCAGGACATCATCGGCCGCCCACTGCGCACCTACGACGACTGGGTGAGCGAGAACATCGACTCATTTCGCTGACCTCGGCGTGCTGAGCACGATTCCCCGCCGGGGCCCTCCACTGTTCAAGGTCGTTGACACATGACGTCACCCTGAACCGAAAATCTCAGTAGTCCGTCGAGAGCGTCTCCAGAAGATCGCCCACCGTAGTGTCGGGCAGGGCGCGGGCCACATCGGCCAAGGCGACGATGCCGACCAGGGTGTGGCCGTCGATGACGGGAAGGCGGCGGACCTTGTGTTGGCTCATGGTCCGCAGGATCTCTTCGACACCGTCGTCGGCGCCGATGGTCACCACTTCACCCTGGGCGAGGTCACCGGCCTTCACCTGCGCGGGGTCCTTGCCGACGCCGAGGACCTTCACGACGATGTCGCGGTCGGTGAGCATTCCCTTGAGCCTTTCATCGGTGCCGCAGATGGGCAGGGCTCCGACGCCGAGTTCGGTCAGTTTCTTTGCCGCGTCCAGGACGCTTTTCCGGGCACCGACGCAGGTGACGTCCGGAGTCATGATCTCGCGTGCGGTGGTCATGAATTCCTTCTTCTCCTCCTCCGTCGTTGCCGACGGCTGGGTGGTGGGGTGGCTGCCCGGGGCGGAGCTTGGCGGGCCGGCGAGGACGGCGCCGCCGCGGCGCAGGACGGCGTAGCCGACGCCGATGCCGATGGCGACGGGCCATTCCAGGACGTCCGCGGCTCCGAGGGCGCCCAGGCCCAGGTAAAGCGGGAGGCCTCGTTTGGCGGGGAGGACCTGGCGGGCGACGGCGATGGGGAGCATGGCGGTGTTCAGAGCACCGGTTGCCACCTGGCCGAGTGAGGGCAGGGTCAGGGTGACCGTACGCTGCTTGGCTGACGGCGGAAGGGCCTCAGAAGGCTGGGCCAGGCGCTCGCCCGGGGCGGCGGTTCCAGTGCTCGATGGGAAGTGGGTTCGGGACGTGGAGGTCACGGATATCGCCTCGCCTGTTCGATCATGAACTAGTCATTCCCTTATCGGTGTGTCTATCCCGTCTCGCCGGTTTTATGGGTCTCGCTCAGACTGCTTCTGATGGTTCATTCGCATCGACCGCTTTGATCAAGGAGGCACGGTTCATGCCACCGGAGCCCGCCTCGCATGTGGGGACGCCTTCTTTTCTGGGTTCGATCCTCTCGGGCATTGCTTCTCACATGGCAGCAGGTGCGCAGGCCGCCTGGGGGATGGCGGAGAGTCTTCTCGAGGGGCGTCGCCGTGAGGTGTGGTGGGGACCCGGGCGCTGTTACATCACCGTGTCCGGTGTGCACGGCCCCGGGGGCGAAGCCGTCACCCGTCGTGTGGAAGGGGCGCTGGAACAGCATCTGGGGGTGCTGTGGGCCCGGGTGAACGCGCCCATGGAACGAGTGATCATTGCGGTTGATTCGCCTCCTCCGTCCGAAAGCGAGCTGGTCGCGCTGGTGGAGCAGGCGGAAGGCGACCATGCCGCGGATGCAGAAGCGTTCGACGAATGGCAGCCGGAGCCGCATCATCCAGCGGAGGGCCCGCCTTTCCCTTCGGTGCCAGCCCTGGGGGCGGACACGCTGGGGCTGGCACTCGTGACGCTTCGGCGCCTCGCTCCGTGGTTCGGGCTGCCGCCCGAGATCGCCGGTGGCATCGATGCCGTTCGGTACCACCCGCGGCTGCGGCATTTGGTCGAGGATGTCGGCGGGGGTGAGCAGGCCGAGCCGCTGCTGCCCGTAGTCGGCGCCCTGGTGCAGGGTGTGGCCACGGGCGGCGGCGGGCTCGCCCTGGACGTGCTGCAGCGCCTCGCGGTGTGGCGGGAGGCGAGCGCGGAACGCACGGCGTGGCGGGAGAGCGAGCCCCGGCTCGTCCGCGATCCGGAAGAAGCCTCGGCCGACGCGGTGGTGATCGGCCGGGCCGGTCCGCCGCCCAAGGACGGTGCCGATCGCTATGCGGAGCGGTCGATGGCGGCAGGCCTTGCCGCCGGTTTGGCCGGGTGGCCCTTCGCCGGCATCCGAAAGGCGATCGCCGTCGCTGTGGCTTCGGTGCCGAAGGCACCCGGCGCGGGACGTGAGGGCTTCGCCACCAGCCTGGGACGGTATCTGGCGCTGCGCAGTGTGGTGACGATGGACCGCACCGCCCTGCGGCGCCTGGGGCAGGTGGACACGATCCTCCTTGAAGAAGAGGCCCTGCGAGGCGACCGGTACGAGCCGGTGGACCTGGAGCTGCTCGAGGGCGCCGAACCCGAGCAGGCGTCGGAGCGGCTGTTCGCGCTCTTCGAATCCGACACGCCCCTGGGGGTCAGGTATGCAGCGGGCTGGGTCCTAGGGCCTCTGGACGAGCTGGAGCTCGACAGCCCCACCGGCCGCGAGGCCGTGGAACGGCTCCGGCGCCGCGGCAGTGAAAGGGTGCTCGGTCTGGCTCAGGGCCGGCGCCTCCAAGCCGTGGCAGGTCTGGGGACCCAGTCCGCGCCCGGCGCTGAAGCGGTCGCCGCGGCTGCGCGACGGGCCGGGGCTCGCGTGGTGGTGGCGTCCGACCGGGAAAGCTCAGCCCTCTCATTCGCCGATGCCGTGGTGCCGGCGGGCAGCCGCCTGGCGGATTCGGTGCGGGGCCTGCAGGCCGACGGTGCGGTCGTGTTGCTGATTTCCGGCAATCGCCGGGCGCTGGGCGTGGCCGACTGCGCGATCGGCGTGCACCGCGATGAGGAGCACACCCCCTGGGGGGCCCACGTTCTGGTCGGGTCGGACCTCGAGGCGGCGGGCTTGATCGTCGACGCGGTCGGGACGGCAGCCGTGGTGGACCGCGACAGTCACTACCTGGCTGCCGGCGGGAGTGGCGTCGGGGCGATTGCCGCTTTGCAGGCACCTGCCTGGCGAGCAACCGCGCGGGTGCTGGCGGTGAGCAACACGGCCGGCGCCGTGGCCTTCTGCCTGGGCGCCTGGCGGGCCCGGCAGCTGCTGAGCCGGCCCCTCGCCCCGCCGGTAAGCAGCGTCCCCTGGCACCTCATGCCCGCAGATCGCGTCATGGAGCGGTTGCGCACCCGCCCAGAGGGACTCTCCGCGCAGGAGGCGGCTGCCCGCAGTGCCGAGGCGCACGCGGGTGAGCCGGCGAAGCTGACCTTGCCGTACGCCTTCATCGAAGAGCTGTCCAATCCGCTCACCCCGATCCTCGCTGCCGGCGCCGCTCTGGCCGCGGCTGTGGGATCCCGGACCGACGCTGCGCTGGTCGCCGCGATCACCGGCATTTCCGCTCTTGTCGGCGGCTTCCAGCGGGTGCGGACCGATCGCGCCCTGGCGGAGCTCTTCGCGCAGTCGGCCATCGGGGCGTGTGTGCGACGCGCTGGGCGGGAGCGGCTGGTCACCTCGGGTGATTTGGTCCCCGGTGATGTCGTCGCTCTGGGACCCGAGGATGTTGTGCCCGCGGACTGCCGTCTGCTGGAAGCGGAAGGCCTCGAGGTCGACGAGTCCTCCCTCACCGGGGAGTCGCTCGCAGTGAGCAAGGATCCGGCACCGGTGGTCGCCGCACACATCGCCGGTCGCCGCTCGATGCTCTACGAGGGCACCACGATCTCGGCCGGGCGGGCCGTTGCCGTCGTCGTGGCGACCGGCTCAGCCACGGAAGCCGGGCGCAGTCTCGCCACCGCCCGCCAGGCCGCACCGGAAACAGGTGTGGAGGCACGGCTTTCCTCCCTCACCCGGGCCAGCATGCCCATCGCCCTGGGATCCGCCGTCGCGGTGGCCCTCTCCGGGCTGCTCCACGGCCGCCCCCTCACCGACAATCTCGCCTCCGCGGTCAACCTGGCCGTTGCTTCCGTACCCGAAGGCCTGCCATTCCTGGTCAACGCGGCCCAACTTGCCGCCGCACGCCGCCTGGCGGACGTGGGCGCCCTCGTCCGCAATCCCCGCACCATCGAGGCACTCGGCCGCGCCGATGTGCTCTGCTTCGACAAGACCGGCACCCTCACCGAAGGCACCCTGGAGCTCGCCGACGTCAGCGACGGCGACCATGCCGCTCCCCTCGACCGACTCGACACCCACCGAAAGGAAATCCTCGCCGCAGCACTGCGCGCCACCCCACCCGCCCGCCAGGCTGAGCCGATGGCACACCAGACCGACCGGGCGGTCATCGCCGGCGCCCGCCGGGCGAACGTCACGACCCGCACCGGCGCCCCGCGTTGGCGCCGTACGGACACCCTCTCCTTCGAGCCGGCCCGGGCCTACCACGCAACCGCCGGCCAGACCAGCGGAGGCGTCCTGCTCAGCGTGAAGGGAGCGCCGGAGAACGTCATCAGCCGATGCTCGCGGCGTCGGCGGCCGCACGGCTCCGTACCCCTTGACGACGCAGCCAGGAGAGCCCTTGCCGAAGCAGCCGGGGAACTTGCGGCTGCGGGCCGCCGGGTCCTGGCCGTGGCCGAACGACGCATGGAACCAGGCGAGGACCTCACCGACGAAGCCGTACGGGACCTGGTCTTCCTCGGCTTCCTCACCCTCGCCGACCCCGTGCGCACCAGCGCCCGCCCCGCCACCGCCCGACTGCGCGAGGCGGGCGTGCAGACGGTCATGCTCACCGGCGATCACCCGGCCACCGCCGACGCCATCGCTTCCTCCATCAGCGACGCCACCGAGCCCAGGGTGTGCACCGGCCCGGAGCTCGATGAACTCGACGACGACGCCCTCGACGACCTGCTGCCCACCGTTGACGTCATCGCCCGCTGCAGCCCCACCCACAAGGTCCGTATCGTCCAGGCCTACCAGCGCCTCGGCCGCGTCGTCGCGATGACTGGCGACGGCGCCAACGATGCCCCGGCCATCCGGCTCGCCGATGTCGGCATCGCGCTCGGTCGCCGCGGCACCCCCGCCGCAACGGCCGCGGCCGACCTCGTCATCACGGACGACCGGCTGGAAACCATCGTCTCCGCCCTCATGGAAGGGCGCGCCATGTGGGCCTCGGTGCGCGCCGCGCTCGCCATCCTCATCGGCGGCAACCTCGGCGAGGTTACCTTCAGCGTCCTCGCCTCCGGCCTCACCGGCACCACCCCCCTCAACGCCCGGCAGATCATGCTCGTCAACCTCCTCACCGACCTCGCCCCCTCCCTCGCCATCGCCGTACGCGAACCCCCCGCTCAGATGGGCCAACGCCTCCTCAAAGAAGGCCCGCACCGTTCTCTGGGCACCGCCCTCACCCACGAAATGCTCCTGCGAGGTACCGCCACCGCCGCCGGTGCCGGCCTGGCCTGGGCGGCGGCGAGCCTGACCGGCCGCGGCCGCCGGGCAAGCACCGTCGCCCTCGCCGCCGTCGTCGGCACCCAGCTCGCCCAGACGCTCACCACCGGCGGGCTCGACCGCAACGTCCTCACAGCAGGACTCGGCTCAGCCGCTGTCCTCGTCGCCATCATCCAGACCCCCGGCATCAGCCAATTCTTCGGCTGCACCCCTCTTGGCCCCGTCGCCTGGGGCATCACCCTCGGCGCCATCGCCGCCGCCACCCTGCTAGGACACGCCCTGGCACCCTTGATCGCTTCGCTCACCACTGTGGACAACGACCAGTAATCCCTGCCGGTACGCAGGAACCAGTCCCATTTCGCGGAGCAAGTACCCCAGGCTCTGAACCCGGTCGGCCGCCCGGAGGAACTCCCGTGTCCCAGGCCCTTACGCGGCCGCACTGCGCCAGTTTCACGCAGGCCACGCCCTCCACGGCACACCCAAGCCGTGCTGGCGCTCGGCCGGGACGGCGAGGTCGGCGATCGCCTCGAAGGCGAGCTGGCCGGCGGCGGCCAGCTCAGCCGCGCGGGTCAGCGCCGCGGTGACCAGGTGATGGGCCCGGTCGTGATGAAGGTGGCAGCCCTGGCACATTGCGACGAGGTTGGCCTCGCTCACGTCCTCGGGCTGGTGGTTGAGGTGGGCGGTGGTCAGGACGACCTTCGTGCCGGTGCCGTACGCGGCCTGGCCGTGCCGGTTGGGGCAGCGGCCCTGATGGGTGCCGCGGCCGCACTGCCCTGTGCAGGCGCAGCGCCATTGCGCGGCTTGTTTCGCAGCGAGGGAGATCGCTGGCCAGTCGGCGGGGTATCGGTCCTTGTTCTCCGGCCGGATCGGCATGGTCATTCCTCCTTCGCGACGACGGCGACCAGGCGGCCGATCCGGGCGACGGTGTGGCCGGCGTATCCGGTCGGCCACTTCCTGCTGACGAGCTCGATGTGGTGTTCGGTGGTCATCTCCCAGGTGCGAGCGGGAGATCGACCGAACCGGGCGGCGGGTTGATCCGCGTGTTGTGGCCGATGCGGACCAGGTCGACGGCCAGGCGCACGCGGTAGTCGCCACGCTGTCGGCCTTGAGCTGCTCGTCCAGGGCAGCGGCCCACCGCATCAGCGGCCGCTTCTCACTGGCCTGCGGCCCGTACGGCCGGGGTTGTTGGAGTCCCCAGGCCCGGTCGGTGTCCTCGGGGCGGGCGGCGGCGATGATCGCCTCCACTCCCCCGCCGGGCACCAGCCTGGTGGTGTAGAGCAGCGCGTACGCGCCGAAGCCGGCGCCGCCGGTACGGGACAGGGTGACCCGCCCCGTACTGGTGAGCGGCTGGCCGGCTTCCGCGCCGGCGGGTAAGGCGGCCATCGGTTACCCGGCCCGGCGCTGGGCGCAGTCGCACGCGGCACGCGTTTGGCTGGGTGGAAGCCGAGGCGCCTGACCCCCGCGACCGCTCGCGACGGTCCGGGGCGTGGCCGACTGCGAAGGAGTCGACATGCGACAAGGTACCGCCCGAACGGACGGGTACGAGCCCGCCATTGATGATCTGGTCTGGGACACGATCGCCCGGCGGGTGGGTCAGGTTATGGACCACGTCGGCGTGCACTGGCAGCTCCGCTCGGCGGAGGGCGGACGCGAGTGGGAGGCCGACGCGGACGGCCTTCGCCCGGCCACGCCCAGCGAGCGGCTGACGTTCGGCGTGACGCAGGCGAACGCTCGATCAACCGGCGGACTGCTGTGACAGCAGCCCTCTGGAAGAGCCATCCCGGTGGCGTGTCGAGCCCCGTCAGGCGCGCCATCAACACGGTCGAGACCGCCGTGCAGCGCACTTATCGCGGATGGATCGAGCACGCCTCGATGTGCGACGAGTGCCGTGCCACCGGGAACCAGTGCAGCACAGCCGAAAAGGTCTGGCAGGCCTACCAGGCCGCACAGAGCGAGGTGCGGTCGTTATGAAGCAGTGGCTTGCCGTGCCGATGTACATCACGGCCTGCGCGTTCTTTGTTCATGCTCTCGTCTGGCCGTGAGCGGTCACGCAACTCCCCACCCCAGGCAGCCGCAGGGTCAGGGCTGCAGCCCCATTGATCCCCGCCCCGGCCGATCACTCCCAGCCAGGAAAACCTGGCCGGGGCGGGTTGCAAGGACCGAGCACATCCACGAGAGAGGACACCACTCATGGGCACACTCAGCAATGGTCGCGCGACGGTCTCGTTCGAGAACGCGAACGCCCCCGGGCTGGACTGGCGCAAGGCAGGGCGGACCGACCTCGACCCGATCGTGAAGGACTGCGTGATCCTGGCCGAAGCGCCGGAGGCCAAGGACCACCCGCACGACCGCATCCCGGACGGCACTCGCATGGTGGCGATCTCCGACGACAAGGACACGGACAGCCCGGTCCTGTACATGAGCCGCGTGGAGATCAGCAAGTTCATCGCCGGCGTGATCGCGGGCGAGTTCGACCATCTCCGGGCGAGCGAGGAAGAGCTGAAGGCCGCTCAGGAGCTCTCCGCGGCTGTCTGACCATGGACGCAACCCAGGTTGCCGCAGCATTCAGGGCCATCCAGCAGTTCCGCGGCACGCCCTGCCGGGAGTGCCTGAGTCGGCAGACGGTCCCGATGGTCTATGAGGGCGTGGTCATCTGCTCGTGCGAGTCCTGCGGAGGGGCAACCCCGAAGGGTCGTCTCGTACGTAGCGCGCCGGCCTAGCCCCTGTGCCGCCCCGGTCTGCCACCCGTCCCCCTGGGGCAGGCCGGGGCTCTACTCCCGTACGAGGTCGGCGAGCGGGCAGCCGAGGCCAACATCTGCGTGGACAGCTGCCTCACCTTGAAGTACGCCTACGGGCAGTTCGGGATCCGCTCTGAACTCGCGCTGGCCAACCTGGTCGTCCGCGAGGCCAACGGCAACAGCGTGCTGCACGGCACCCCCCGCGGTACCCGCCTGGCTGTCATCGTCCGCCGAACCACACGACTCCGCCAAGGTACCGCGGTCTACGGTGCGACCATGTCGTTTGCCCTGCCAGATGGTCTGCTTCCCGGCCGGTTCCTGTCTCGTGGTCCCGCACGTGTGTGGGTCTCTGACGACTTCCCGCAAGACGTCGAACGGCTGTGGCCCCGCCTGCTGAGCGAGCAGAGGGAACACGGCCTGGTTCCGCTTCTGTGCTGGCCCAACGCCATGGGAAGCCCGCTCAGCCTGGAACATGCCGACGCCGTCCGCCTGGAGGAGGTGCTGGCCGCGGACTTCGCCGAGTACCGCCGCAGGAGGCTGCCGTTCTGGACGAACCCGACGCCCGCCCCGGTACCTGAAGGAATCGAACCGTGGCCGCACGACCCAGGGCCACCCTTCGAACAGTGGCCGGGCCTGGCACCGGAGATGCCCATCACTTCTGAAGGCCCCACGCCCCAGGAGGCTGCGTCAAGCCTGCTGGCCGGGCTCATCGAGACGAACCAGTTCGGGCTGGACCAGTGTCGACTCGTTCTCGTCCCTGCCCATCGCGGCAGCGATGCTCTGGCGTTGATCGGCTGGTCCACGGAGGCACCACTCCCTCTGGTGTGTGCACTCCTGCGGAGCTGGGAGGACCGCTTCGGCGCCCAGGTCGTGGCGGTGTTCGGCAGCGAGCTGCACGTCTCGGTCGCGAGACCTCCCGTTAAAGCAGAGCACGCGAACCTGCTCGCTTTGGAGCACGTTCTGTCGACCGCGGACAACATCGTCGATGACCCGCCCACACCATTCCCCGAGTACGCGACGGACCTCGGGGGACGGACTTCCTGGTCGTTCTGGTGGGACTAGGCATGACGACTGGGCTGCCTCCTTCGTTGGTTCAGATGTGCCGTTGACTGATGCGCAGTGGGCGCGGATCGAACCGTTGCTCCCAGACCGGACGCCGAGGCGTGGGGGCCGATGGAGGGACCATCGCGAAGTAATCGACGCGATCGCCTGGAAGTTCCAGACTGGCTCGCAGTGGGTGCACCTGCCAGAGAAGTACGGCAACTGGCGGGGCGTCTACAACCGGCTGCGGATGTGGGCCATCGACGGCACATGGGAGCGGGTGTTCACTGCGCTGATCGCGCAGGCCGACGCCGAAGAAGACCTCAACTGGGCCGTCTCGGTGGACTCCACCATCGTGCGCGCTCACCAGCACGCGGCCGGGGCCCGCAAAAAAGGGCCCCGGCCGGCGAGCCGGACGACCACGCCATCGGCCGATCCCGCGGCGGACTGACCACAAAGATCCATCTCGCGTCCGATGCCCACTGCCGACCTCTGACCTTCCATCTCACCGCCGGACAGGCCGGCGACGCGCCCGCCTTCGCGCACGTGATGGCCCGCCTGCGCGTTCCTCGACGACGAGGACGGCCCCGCACCAGGCCGGACCTGGTCCTGGCTGACAAGGCGTATTCCTCCCGCGCGATCCGCGAGCACCTGCGCAAGCGCGGGATCCGCGCTGTGATCCCCGTTCCGGCCGATCAACGCGGCCACCGGCTTCGTCGCGGAAGCCGCGGCGGCAGGCCACCCGCCTTCGACCGCGAGGCGTACAAGCAACGCAACACGGTCGAACGCTGCATCAACCGCTTGAAACAGTGGCGAGGCATTGCCACCCGCTACGAGAAGACCGCGACCATCTACCTGGCCGGACTCCACGTCGCGGGCATCTTCCTCTGGTCTGCCCGGTGATCCAAACGAAACGGCCTAGTAGTGCTTCGTGAGGTCTGCCGATCTTGGCTGGTCGGGGGCATGGTGAAGGTATGAGGCTTGGGGAGGTGGAACGGCTCCGGGGTGAGTT